>JAZRVD010000120.1:0-3409 GCA_045598945.1 Bacteroidales bacterium
CTGCCCGCCATCAAGCACTTGCACAGCACCTTTTACACACACACTCACACCATGCCATCCTTCAACGGCACAGCCAACAAATCCCGCACTTACAAGTACTTATCTCATAATGCACATAAAAACGCAAATCGCAAAGTTACATTTTTTTTCTCATCCATGCAATTCTTATTAACCAACAAACACCAACAGCCACTTTCTACCCACAACAAACCATGGATATGAAACTTAAAAAATTTGACAATTCAAAAATTATTATTATCTTTGCAAAAAATAGACGAGATACATGCTCAACGAAAAACCACGATACATCAACCCGCTGACCGACTTTGGTTTCAAGAAGATCTTTGGTAACATAGAGATAATGACAGAGTTTCTCAACGACGTCATACAGCCCCAGTCGCCAATAGTAAACATTGAATCTATCAACAAGGAAATTAATCCAGACAATATAGAGTTAGAAAATGTAATCTACGACATGCTTTGTCGTTCTGCCGACGGATCAGAGTTTATTGTAGAGATGCAAAAACAAGAGCATGCGTGCTTCTGCGACCGAGTGGTATACTACATGGCGCGTTCCATTTCCAACCAACGAAAACGCGGCGACAGCAAATGGAAGGATGGACTACGTCCAGTATACAGCATATTTATACTCAACTTCCACCTTGCAGGATTTCAACCAAACACACAACGTACCATACAGCTAAAGGTAGAAGAGACAGGTGAAATATTCTCCGACAAACTCAAAATATTCACACTCGAACTACCAGACTACAAAAACAAACCAATAGACGAATGTACATCTAAAATTGACAAATGGCTATATATCTTAAAGAATATGGAAACAATGACAACACCTCTGCCCTTCCAGCAACTCAACAAAGTTTTTCATAAGATTGAAGATGTTGCAGAATATTACAATCTCACCTCTGAAGAGCAAGAACGCTACGACAGATACTACGACATGTACCTCTGCAACCAATCAGCTATAGAACTTGCATGCTCAAGAAGCGAAGAAAAAGGTAGAGAAGAAGGTATTGAGAAAGGTATCAAAGAAGGTATTGAGAAAGGCAAGCGCAACAACCAAATTTTTACTGCAAAACAGCTTATTCAATTCGGTCTTACAACAGAACAAATAGCTACAGCCACAGGACTTACAATAGAAGAAGTTGAAGAACTGTTATAGAGATAACGTCGTAACACAAATGGGAAACAACAGACACATTTTATTCCCCACTCACCTCTTAGAATATGGATACAATGACAACACCTCTGCCGTTCCAGCAACTCAACAAAGTTTTTCATATAATTGATGATACAGAATACCTCAAACTCTCACCCGAAGAGCAAGAACGCTACGACAGATACTACGACATGTACCTCTGCAACCAATCAGCGATAGAACTTGCATGCTCAAGAAGCGAAGAAGAAGGTAGAGAAGAAGGTTGGAAAGAAGGTTGGAAAAAAGGTTGGAAAGAAGGTTGGAAAGAAGGCAAGCGCGACAACCAAATTTTTACTGCAAAACAGCTTATTCAATTCGGTCTTACAACAGAACAAATAGCTACAGCCACAGGACTCTCAAAAAAAGAAATAGAAAACTATAAAAACTTTCACTCTATTAACACAACCGTTCAATCAATACTTTATTAACTATGAAAATTGCAGTCATTCTTTCTGGCTGCGGCAACCTTGACGGCAGCGAGATCCAGGAAACGATGTCCCTCCTACTTGCCATCGACCGCAGAGGGTGGCAATACCAGTGCTTTGCACCCGAAGGACCTTACGAAGTGGTAAAATATGTAAACAGCCTCGATGACGACGAAGGCGAAGAAGGCACTGTCGTAGACATAGAGCAGCGCGACCTCCTTGAAGAGTCCGGCAGACTGGTGCGCGGCGAAGTAAAGCCGCTCAGCGAGTACAACGTCAACGACTTCGACGCCTTGGCAATGCCCGGCGGCCTTGGCGCCGCCCGCAACCTCAGCACCTTCGCCTTCGATGGCGAGAAAATGGTTGTCATTGACCAACTTATAGACATCATCCTTGCCAACTACCGCGCCAGCAAGACGATATGCGCTATGTGCATAGCTCCTATCATCCTCGCCAAAGTGCTGGGACGCAACGGAATACACATCACCTTAGGCACTACCGACAACCCGGCAGCACAGATAGCCACATCGTTCGGTGCCATAGTAGAGCCATGCGAAGCAACTGGCGCATGCGTCGACAAAGAGCATAAAATCTACACCACCCCAGCCTATATGGTCGGCACTCACATCAGCGAGATATTCGACGGTGCACAAAGCATGATCAGCGCCATTGAATAACAACCATATTTGCTGTCAAAACTTGAAATACTAATTAAAAGCTTTTGAAACAGCATTTAAACACTATATAAATAACATACGAGCATAAGCTATTATTCGCGTTCAAAACAAAAGCCTGAGAAACTGATTGTTTGATAATCGGATAGCCAATAGCTACAAGTTCACGGTAAGTCCTGAGAAGGAATCTTTCCGACACCCCATATATTTATGTTCACACCTGATTGGGTGTGGATTGATCTATGGGGTGGACGGGGTTCTTCTCAGGCTCCTCGTGAACGCGATAGAGAGGTCTGCACCTTTCTTATACCACTTTGGCACGATAGGCGGTGATAGCCTTGCACAGACTATCACACCGCCATGGCAAAAAACAGCAACCTGTCAGAAGCTCGTTCAGCAAAAAACGACGAGTTCTACACCCAGTACGCCGACATACAGAGCGAGGTGAACGCCTACGTCGACTACAATCCAGACGTGTTCAGAGGCAAGACAATACTCCTGCCTTGCGACGACCCCGAATGGAGCAACTTCACCAAATTCTTTGCACAAAACTTCGAACGTTTCGGCATCAAGAAACTCATCTCCACCTCATACGCCATAGAGAGCAAAAACATCAACCTCAACTGGCAGCCCACCCTCTTTGAGCAGGAGAACCCCAACTACGACATCGACAAAAGCAAGATAAAGGGCAAGATATTCACCCTTACGCGCGACACCAACCACAACGGCACCATCGACATCGAAGACCTCGAATGGCACTACCTCGAAGGCGATGGCGACTTCCGCAGCCGCGAAGTGCGAAACTTGCGCGACGAGGCAGACATCATCATCACCAATCCTCCATTCTCACTCTTTCGCGAGTTCCTGGCTTGGATAACCGAAGCCAACAAGCAATTCCTTATCATTGGCAACCAAAACGCTATCACCTACAAAGAGGTCTTCCCTCTTATTAAAGAAAACAAAATGTGGTTAGGTGCAACTGGCAATGGCACAGATATGGTTTTTGGTGTCCCTAAAGGAGCAACTGTCGCTCCAAAAGACAAGGAAAAGGCAGCAAAATTAGGCTACATAGGAAACTACACACGATTAGG
>JAZRVD010000121.1:0-6348 GCA_045598945.1 Bacteroidales bacterium
ACGTCGAGGATTGCCTTGTGTCGGGCATACATAAACCGTATGTTTTCATGCTGTTGTGTTTTGATTTTGTTCTTGCATTTCAATCCGCAAAACTACAACAGCTTTTTTACTCCCACAACGTGTGATTTATCGGGTGCTTACTATGTATTTGCCTATGTATTGGTAGTCTACGCGAAAGTCATGCCCCCATGACGAGAAACAGTGTGCCTCGTCGATGACGAAGCGCACAATATGACGCGACAAAAGTATTTTTTCTATTGTCTTTGACCGTAGCATCTCTGGCGCTATATATAGCAATGATACATCGCCCTCTTGCACTTGTTTCATGGTTGTCGACCGGCTGATGGGGTCAAGCAATCCGTTTATGGTGGCGGCGTCGGTAATCCCCCTCTCGGCAAGATTGTCTACTTGGTCTTTCATCAGCGACTGTAGCGGCGATATTACCACCGTCAGTCCATGCACTGACCTGCCTTCTATCAGTGCAGGCAGCTGAAATGTCAGCGACTTGCCTCTGCCAGTAGGAAATATCGCCAAGAGCGACTTCCCGTCGATGGCGGCTTTCACGGCATTCTCTTGCAGTGGTTCGCCCTCGTAGGATCTAAACTCGTCGTAACCAAAATATTTTTTTAGATTGTGATGTGCGTCTATGTTTGTGTTACAGTATATGCAGCCTTCATGGCACCGTGTGTGCCGCAACAGGCGTATTATGTTTTCAACATTGGGGTAGTTGTGTGTTACCCATGGCGGCGTTATGGACCTGTGGTCGCTGGTGTCTATCAGGGATAGAGCGTATGCCAGCTCGCATGGATTGTTGTATACAATGGTTCTGACATCTGCGTTCTCGCATATCTTTCCTTCATATTCGCTGCGTATTAGCTCTGTGGCTACCTCTTTCTTTGTTACTGAGGCTCCTACATAGTCAAGAAATCCTATAAATTCTGTAGTATTTTGTAATAGTGTGGCGTATATCTCTCTTTTCGCCTCAGATAGTGAATGCCATTGACTCACCTCGTCCATCAGCAAGTCGCGACATTTCTCGCAGTCGTTGACGGGATTGTTTAATTGCTCGCTTATCAGTTTGTCGTCTTTTAGCAGACGGTGGTATGGCTTTTCTGGAAATAGTAGCGGCGAGAAATAGAGCGTGTCTACCAGCACCCATTGCTGTTCGATGGCTTCAAAAAGATATTTGGCGTCGTGGTGTATGATGTTGTGTCCGCATACATAGTCTACTTCTTTCAAAAAATCCCTCAACTCTTTTTTGTTGACAGTGTGCAACACAGCACCATCGTATCGCACAGCGCCTATGTCGTACAGCTTTTTATTCATCATGCCTGCCTCAACGTCTATAAAAGCGTAACGAGAAGCATCTCGCTGCATTTTTCTATTCTGTAGCAAAGAGGGCTCTGTCCTTTCTCTGTTTACTGTCTCTATAATCTTGCTCCAAAGCGACATGTTGCTGTGTTGTGTATTGCTTGCGTAAGATTGTTCTTTGTGTGCAAACAAAAATTTATAAACGACATCATTTGTGAATAATCATTCAATGATAATTTTATGATCGATTTTCAGATTGATGATTGCGTATTTCTAAAAAATTTAATTGCTTGTTTTTATCTGGTTGCAAGATTTTCTTCTTGGATACATTTTTCTTTGCTTTTTCTTGTAGGATTTCATCGATTGCTATGTCGCAATTTTCTGTATTTGATGGAAAGACTGTTTGAATATCATTAAATAGTCTGATTAGTGAACGACCAACAGCCCAGGCAAGATTGACGGGGACGGCGTTTCCTATTTGTTTATATTTCTCGGCAATGGTACCCTGAAATTGCCAAGAGTCGGGGAATGTTTGTATACGGGCATATTCGCGTACTGTCAGGGGACGTGTCTCAGTGGGGTGGCATCGTTCTGTTTGTTTTTGGCATGGCGAGCAGGTAAGAGTAAGCGATGGCTCGTCAAGGGATAATCTACGAGCAATACCTGTTTTTCCGCCGCCTAATCCCCAACTTCCGCCAAGATATTTTTTTGCTATCTCCTCAGGAAGGTTTCTCCAGTCTCCGCCTTGAGGGACAAGCTCTAAAATGTGCTTCTTCTTCTCTGGGTATTTGATTCCTTCAGACAAGGGTACGTCGCAATCATAAATTACGCTTTGAAATAATGCATCCTTGAGGGTTAATATTTTTTCGTATGGAGATGGCCATTGAAACTGTATGTAAGGTGCTATGTCATTTCTTATTGCAATAAGTATAATTCGTTCTCTTTTTTGTGGCACCTGATACATTATAGCTTTCAATATGCGAGGCTCTATAAGTGTGTATCCTAATTCGGCAATGGTGTTGCATATTGTATCAAAGGTCCTGCCGTTGTCGTGCGATAGGAGTCCTTTTACATTTTCGCACATGAAAACTTTAGGCTGAATTTCTTTAACAGCTCTGGCTAATTCAAAAAATAATGTGCCACGAGTGTCGTTAAAGCCATTCCCCTTGCCTGCGTAGGAAAAAGCCTGACAAGGGAAACCTCCTGATAAAAAGTCTATTTTGTTTCTTAATGGGGTGAAGTTTATGTTTCGTATGTCTCCTTCAATAATATTCCAGTCTGGTCTATTGGTTTTGAGCGTTTGACATGCGTATGTCTCAAACTCATTGAGAAGAACGTGGTTAAATCCGGCAAGAGACATGCCTAATGCTAATCCTCCACCTCCTGCAAAAAGCTCTATCGAATTGTATTGTCTTAATGGCGTAACATGGCTTTCTTCATTCCATTTGCTGTTAAGCATGGATGATATTTCTGGCACGTCTTTTAATTCGTTCATGTAAAATCCTCGTACCCCATTTTGTGTATGCGATGGATATATGCCGTTGGCTGTCCATCGTTGAATGGTGTAGTTTGATGTGCCTAATATTGCTGCTAAATTGTTTTCGGAAATGAATGTTGTCATTATAACCCGCCTTTTTCTTTGATTTCTTCTGCTATTTCGTGTACCTTGCTCATTATTAATGCACTGCCATCTATGTTGTTCTCTTCAACAACTTCACCGAAAGCTTTGGCGAGTTTGTTGTAAAAAAGTTTGTCGCCTGTTAGACGCTCCCAAAAGTGGGTGCCTATATATACCGGATATGTTGCATTGATGGTTTTATAGTTTGCTGACATCCGTTCTCCATAGAAAATGCCGACAATCATATCGTCTATTTGCAATGACATTTTATCAAGACGTGCTTTTCCTATGAGCTTTTTGAAATGCCCCATGATTGTTTCAACATCCGAGCTGTTTATCGTTTGTGGACCTGCTTTGCATTGGCAATATTTTTTGCGACCATCCAAGGCGTCAATAAACTCTATGTCAACGCCTTCTATGCCAGAAGCCCCACCAGTAACTTCTTGTAGTTGAGAAATGAAGATTTGAATGTTTTGCCCAAAACTGGTTGTTATGCTCTGTCCTAATATGCGTGGATAAATTAGTGCTTTGGCCAGTGATTCGGGCTCTGTGTTGCCACATAGAAATGATGCAAGATAATTGATAAGGAATGGGTTTACGTCAAAATCTTTTAGTCTTAGATTTGTGAGGTTTTTTATGTGGTTAGGTATAATGGTGGTCTTGAAATATTTTTTTCCGCTATCTATGATTGCTTGTTTTTGTTTTTCGTTCATATTTCAGTATTTGTATTTTTTTTCCACTATTTTATCGTAATCAGTTATTAACGATATTCCATTTTGGGTAAATATATTGTTAGATTTTCTGTATCAAGTACTCCACTACTGCTTCCCAGTCGGGGAAGCGCTCGTTGCCAAAGGGTATCACCTCGCCTACAAATTTGTCTACGCCGTTCTTGTCGGTACGGTCGTCGATGAGGTAGTCGCCACGGTTGAGGTCTTTGTGGTGGCTAAAGATAATGCGCTTGTATACGGGCGACTCTTTTCCGTCGCCAAAGTGTTTCTTCAGCCATGCTATCTTGTCGTTGGCCCCGGTCTCGTTGCGCCATGGCACGGTGCTCAGTATGTAGGTGTCGTAGTGCTGCGCTATCTGTCTGTAAGCCTCTATGGCCCCTGGCATGGGATCCATAAGGGTGAATATGCCGGGGATGGTGTCCTCCTCGCCTTTATATTTCTTTAATACTTCTGCTGTGCATTTGGCTATGCCGGATTGGAAGTCTACGAGGGTGCCGTCCATGTCGATATAGACTATCTTTCTTTTCATTATGTTAGGGTTTTATTAAAAGTGCAAAGATACTTAATTTTTGCAAAATATGCTGTGGCTGTTTTGTTTTTTGTTTGCATGATGGCTTTTCTGTTCAATGGCCGTTAAGGTTTATTATGTTGTTGGTTTGTATCAGATTGCTTGTAAAATGTGATACTTTAAGATGGCAAGACGATGATGGTGGTGGATGATATGTTTGATTTGCTGATGGTTGCAACTTAATTCGCAATCATTGCTTCCTAAGATATGGATATATATTGATGTTTTTTGTATCTTTGCACGTTTTATGTTGTTTACCGATTTATATCAAAATAGTGCTTTGTTGCAGCAACTCAAGTCGGCTGTTGCTGCCGACACTGCCCGTGTGCATATCAATGGCATGAAAGGGTCGTTGCTTCCTGTCTTGGCGGCTGCATACGCGGTAGAGTGCAAGGATAGAAAGCAGCTTTTTATCGCTGCCAACCAAGAGGAGGCGTACTATCTGCAAAACGATTTGGAGATGCTTCTCGACGAATGCAACCATGAGATGGACACCAAGCGCGTGGTGCTGTTCCCCACTTCTTATCGTCGCCCTTATCTCTCCAACGCCGCTCGTGTTGAAGAGTCGGACAACGCCAATGTGCTGATGCGCAGCGAGGTGGTGAAGAAGCTCAACAGTGGTCAGCGCCTGCTGGTAGTAACCTATCCCGAAGCGCTGTACGAGCGTGTGGTGTCGACTAAGACTTTGACGAGCAAGTCGTTCTTGATTTCGCGTGGCGGCAAGGTGGATGTCGATATGCTGATAGATGTGATGCAGGAATACGATTTTGAGCGTGTCGACTTTGTCGCTGAGCCGGGACAGTATGCGGTGCGTGGTGGCATTGTAGACATCTTCTCGTTTGCTGGCGAGAATCCTTTTCGTATCGAGCTGTTCGACGACGAGGTCGAGTCGCTCCGCGTCTTTGATGTCGCCACACAGCTCTCTATTCATTCGTGCGACTCTATAACTATCTTGCCCAACCTCGACCGCGCTTCAGCGTCTGTAACTCTTGAAGAGCGTGTGCCGCTGCTCGACTATTTCGACTTCTATGATGTGGTGTGGGTGCAGGGCGTGATGTATGTCTGCGATATGATAGACAAGCACTACAAGCAGGCTGTGCAGTGGTACAACGCTGCTATGGAGTGCCACGATGACAGCAGGGCTGTGGCAAGGCCTGTTAACCCAAACGAGCTGTTCTGCGACTCGCACACTTTCCTCAACAGCATGCTGCGGTGTCGTATTGTAGAGACTGGCAATAGCTGCTATTTCTCCAAGTCGGCTGTCATCGAGTGTCTGTGCGATGCTCAGCCCGTCTTTAACAAGCAGTTCGACATGCTTGCCAGTTCGCTCAACGAGTATGCCGAGAAGGGGTATAGCCTTTATCTTGCTGTCAGCAATGAGTCGCAAGAACGCAGACTGGTAAAGCTTTTCTGTGCCGACGAGTACCTCGTTGGCGGATATAGAATCGACGATTCGCATTCCCTCTTGCATACCACGCCGTGCACGCTGCGTGCCGGCTTTATCGATCACGATTTCCGGCTGTTATGCTTTACAGACCATGAGATTTTTGAACGTTACCACAAATATATTGTCCGCGACCAGAGCCAAGCTCGCGAAGCTATGACCCTCAAGGAACTTTTCGAGCTCAAGCCTGGCGACTATGTAACGCATATCGATTTTGGCGTGGGGCGTTTCAGCGGACTGGAAAAGATGACCACCAACGGACGCACGCAAGAGGTTATACGCCTGATATACAAGGACAACGACACATTGTATATCAGCATACACGGTCTGCACAAGATTAGTCGCTATGTCGGCAAGGAGGGCGCCACGCCTTCGCTCAACAGGCTCAGCGGCGGTGCATGGCAAGCGCTCAAGCAGCGTACCAAAAAGCAGATCAAGGACATCGCCAAAGAGCTTATAGAGCTGTATGCTAAGCGCAAGGCATCGAAAGGCTTCGCCTACAGTGTGGACTCTTATCTGCAAAACGAGCTGGAGGCGTCGTTTATCTATGAGGACACCCCCGACCAGCTTAAGGCTACCATAGATGTGAAGCGCGACATGGAGTCCCCGGCACCTATGGACAGGCTCGTATGCGGCGATGTGGGCTTTGGCAAGACCGAGGTGGCTATCCGCGCCG
>JAZRVD010000122.1:0-20847 GCA_045598945.1 Bacteroidales bacterium
CCAAGCATACCGAGCCAAAACGCATTTTTGACAGTACGCCAAAGTACAGGGCTATGGCAGCACCGATGAATACGAACAATATGATGAGGAATTTACCTTGCTGTTTGAGGTAGGTGGAGCAGGTCTTGAAGATGACGTTGCCAATTTCAAGCATTGATTTGTGAGCTCTGAGTTTGCGCACTTTTCCAAACTGATAAAAACCAAAAAGGAGACCTAAGACGACTATCAGGAATCCCCAATAGAGTATCTTGGCATCTCCGCTGCTTGCAAATCCTTCCGGCATTTCCAGGTCGGCTTCGCTTGCAAACGTCAATACCGGTAGCAGTAATGCTCCCAATGTTGTTGCTAATTTCTTCATAAAGATTTATTTATATAATTATTGTTTGCTTATCTTGTTTTAAGAAAAGTTTACAAAGATACATTTTTTTTGTGAATATATCGATATATTTGCTTTTCTTTGTATTTTTATGTGGTTGAAATGCCCTTTTTTTTATCGTCGAGTGGTGCGTCTAAAGAATAGTATTAGGACCACCATTAATATCAACATTGCGCAGATGATGCTCCAGAAGGCCACCTTGTTGGTGATGAACGGGAATTCTACATTCATGCCAAAGATGCCTGTTATCACTGTCAGTGGCAGCATGATGGTGCTGAAATAGGTAAGCACCTTCATTATCTCGTTGGTGCGGTTTGCCTGCAATGAGTCGAATGTTTTGGACAGGCCTTCTATCAATTCGCCGTAGTCTTCAATGCTGTCGAACATTTTTTGATATTGGTCGAGGATGTTGCCCCAGTAGTCTTCCATGTCGAGCACTTCTGGTTTGACGAAGCCTTCTATGCCGCCGCTTTCAAACATGTGAAGCACTCGTAGCTGTGGCTTGAAGGTGGTGTTGAGCAGGATGATGTTGCGTCGGGTGATGCTGATAAGTTCGATGATGCTACGCGCTCTGCGGTTGAAGTTGTCGTAGTTGATGAGGTCTACTTCTGCACCTATCTTTTGTATCAGGTTGTTGGTCTCCTGCATCAGTCGGTCTAATATGTGGTAGAGTAGTATGTCGCTCGACGCCAGCTCTTTTGATGTCAGCGACTTTACCACGCTCATGGGGGCGTCGAACGATGTCGTCTGCGCCTTTTGATACTTGCGGGTGCGTGTCATTGTGGCGCGCTCTTGCTCTTGCACATTCTCTGTTACGCTGTCTATCTTCTCGCGTACCTCGTCGAAAAGTTGCTTCACCACCCAGTGCGACTTGCCTATAGTGATGATATAGTCGCGTCCCCAAAAGATTTTTACCTCGCGGATGCGTATAAACTTGTTGCCCTTGTCGAAATAAGGAAAATGAAGTATTAGGAAATAGTAATCGTCGTACTCGTCGATTTTTGGACGTTGGCTTGCACCTCGGCAATCTTCAATGTCTAAAGGGTGGAACTTGTAGGTCTCAAGTAAATATTGGTAGTCTTCATCGCTGGGGTTGGTGATGTGCAACCATTTGAGTTGTTCTCTACCTTCATTGTTTCCATTTGGTGCAATGGTAGGTGTTAATAGTGTTTCTATCATATCCTCCGTCCTTTTTTAACGGCATAACTGGTGTTTAAGCCAGTGTGTGTCAGTATTCTACATTCGAGTATTGATTATCTTTTATTTTGCAAAGGTACGTTTTTTTTGATTTCTATGTTTTTTTTGTTGATAAAAATATCTCAAAAACATTTGTCGTGAGAGGGTGTAGTGGGCTGTGGCCGCTATTTCTTAGGCAGTGTGATGCGGAATGTGGTGCCTTGTCCCTCTACGCTGTAGACTATAAATATCTTGCCGTGGTGATATTGCTCCACTATGCGTTTGGCTAATGGCAACCCCAGTCCCCAGCCTCGGCTTTTTGTGGTAAACCCGCTGTCAAAGATATGCTTCTGTGTGTGTTGCGACATTCCGCAACCATTGTCGGCGAGGTCTATATATATGCGGTGGCTGTCTTGCCATGCGGTAACGATGTATAGTGGACTTTGCTTGTTGGCAGTATTTTTGACGTTTGATGTCATCGCGTCGATGGCGTTGCGTGTGATGTTTTCAAACACCCATTCAAGCAGATAGCTGTTGATAGGCGCCATCAGTGGCTCTTCTGGCAGATTGACGGCAAATTTTATTTTTTTAGAGCTGCGATGCTCCAGGTAGTTGATGCTATGGTTTATGACTTCCGATATGCTGCCTATTTCAAGCTGTGGTGTCGACCCGATTTTGGAGAAGCGATGTGCCACGGTCTCAAGGCGTGAGAGGTCCTTGCGTATCTCGTTGGCATAGTTTTCGTCAAAAGTCTTTCCTTCGAGATATTCGCTCCATGCAAGCAGCGAGCTGATAGGCGTGCCAAGTTGATGCGCAGTCTCTTTTGCCAGTCCTACATATATCTTGTTCTGTTCCATGCTGTGCGACGTGCGTATGAGGTTGTAGGTTACAAGTATCAGCACTATGGCAATGATGATGTATAGCACTGGCACCCAGTGCAGTGCTCGCAGTAGTGATGTTTGTTCGTAGTATACCAGTGCGGTATATGATGGTGTGTCGTGAATGGTGTGTTGCTGCGAGGTGCTGTCGCTGGGAATGTCGACGCCTTTTTTGTCGCTTCCTTGTTGGTCGTTTTGGTGCAGCGGCAGCGGCAGCTGGATGCTTATCGGCATGTTTTCCGACTGCATGTCGTTAAGTTTTGCCGTCAGCTTTTCAGGTGTGTTGAAACTGTTTTGCGCTATGTTGCCATAGCTGATAACGTTTTGGTTGGCGCTGTCTATGATAATGACGGGTACCTTGACGGAGTTGTTGGTGATGTCGGCGAGGAATGATTCGCTGAGGCTTTCGAGTATCTGTCGCATGTCGCTGTATATCTGCGACTCTTTGTAGTACAGTATAAACGGCATGCCCCATACCTTGTAGCGAAAAGGTGGGTTTTGAGAAAATTCTTGTAGCAACTCGCCTTGCAGTTTTTGCCCTATAAGTCTTTCGTCGTTGGGAACGGCACTCTGCGTGCTGTACCCCTCTTTTTGTTGTGAAGGACTGACGTTATCGTCGGTTGCGCTGACGTTGCGGCAAGAGGTTATGATGCTGTCCTTGTCGGTGATTATCACCTCCATACGGCAGCTGTCCATGATGTAGTTGACGAAGGCCAGCGTGAACTCGACGTCAGAGCCCAGGTCTTGGCTGCCAAAAGAGCGTAGCACTTTGGTGTATAGCTCTATCTTCTGACGTTCATCGGCTTGTATGCTTTGATAGAAGTTCTCGGCGTATTCCGTAACTCTGTTGCGTTGCCCGACGGCAGACGCCCATAGTCGTACTTTTTCAGCCTCAGACTGTTCTATCTGTCGTGCAATGCGGTTTACCTGCCATAGTGCAAATAATGCCATCGCTACACCTATCGACAGTATGATCCATTTGATGACTTTATGCATTTAGTTGAATTTTATGCTTTTGGAAGGCAGTATTTTTGAAATGTATGTGGCTGGTATCAGTAGTGTTATCAAGCATACCGCCAATGTAGACAGACTTATGATGACAAAAGTGCAGGCATTGAGGCTGATGGGTACAAAATCCATGTAGTACGATTCGCTGTCGAGGTGTATGATGTGAAATTTGTATTGTAGCAAGCATAGTATAAAGGCTATAGCATCGCCTAACGCTATGCCAATGCTGATTATTTGCGCTGATTTGTTAAGGAATATTTTTCTGATGCTTCTATTGGTGGCGCCCAATGCTTTGAGCAATCCTATGGTGCTTGTCTTTTCAAAGATGATGATAAGCAGTGCCGATACTATCGCCACTATGCATACAAGAGCCATGATGCTTAGGATCAATATTATATTTGAGTTGAGCAGCTGCAGCCATGCAAAGAGCGATTGGTTTTGCTCCACGATGGTTGTTATGGAAAGGTCGTATCTCATGTTATAGCTTAAGTCATTGGTTATATTGTTTATGTTGTTGATGGTGCTGTTGAGCGATGCTGTCTGTGTATTGTCGAGCAGCACCTCGTAGCCCTCTACTTCGCTGGCATTCCATTTTCTAAGGCGTTGCACTTGGGCTATGTCGCCTATGATGAAATGTTCGTCAAAGTCGGCAAAGTCTGATTGGTAGATGCCGCATACGGTGAACGCTCTCGCCCTATAGCTCTCTCCTTGCAGGAAGTATGTGCGAAGCTTGTCGCCGGTGTCGAGGTACAGCTTGTTGGCTAATGTCTGGGATATGATAACCTCGTTGCTATAATTGGCTGGTATGCTGTCTGACGATGCGTAGCCTGTTTTATTTTCGGCTCTTTGCGGTGTTCGTCCTTTTTTTAAGCAGCTGCTGATAAACGTGGTGTCGTAGTTGGTGCTGATACCTTTGAAGGCTATGCCATGTATCTGGTTGTCAGTCTTTACCATGCCTGGCAGAATGGCGTAGTACTGCACATGCCTTACGCCTGGTGTGTTGAGTATTCGCTGTATGTCGTCGCGCTGATTGCTGATGGGCTCGACGCTCTTGTCTTGATATGTAGGGCAGGAAGAGAAGCTGGTAATGATGATGTCTCCGTCAAAACCAGTTACCTTGCGCGTTATCTCGTTTTGAAAGCCACGCAGTATGCTTACCGACATTATCATCACCAGCACGCCTAAGGTGATGCTGACAATGGCGGCCACCACCAGCGGGGCTGAGAGTGAGCTGTCGTTACCTCTTTTTTGAGGTTGTCCGTTTTGACTGTGCCGGCGAGTATGGTTGAGAAATTTGCTGGCTATGAAAGCTTCGTATTTGATAGGCTGTTTTTTTTTGTGTGATGATAATAGATTGCAGCGTCTCTCACCTCGTGTAAGGTTGATAAAACGCTGCAATCTTTTTTTCTCTTGTTGAGATGATGTTAGAATGATTGGGCGATGTCCAAGAAGTCCTTGGCTTTAAGGCATGCGCCACCTATCAGGCCGCCGTCTACGTCGGGGTTGGCGAAAAGTTCTTTGGCGTTGCCGGGCTTGCAGCTGCCACCGTAGAGTATGCTGGTCTCGTTGGCTATGTCCTTTCCATATTTTTCGGCTATGAGCTGACGTATAAAGGCGTGCATCTCTTGTGCTTGCGCTGGTGTGGCTGTCTTGCCAGTGCCGATAGCCCATACTGGCTCGTAGGCTATGATGATGCCTTCAAAGTCGTCGGCGTCGAGGTGAAAGAGGCTGTCGGTAATCTGGCGGCGGACAACATCGAAATGTATGCCCTTTTCGCGCTCTTCAAGCACCTCGCCGCAGCATACTATGGGGGTGATGTTGTGCTTGACGAGCTGGTCTACCTTGCGGCCTATAAGGGCGTCGTCTTCGTGGTGGTAGAGTCTTCGCTCCGAGTGGCCTACTATGCAGTAGGGCAATTCGATAGATTCGAGCATTGCAGCGGATATCTCGCCGGTATAGGCTCCGCTCTCTTCGGCGCTGACGTCTTGTGCTCCTACTTCAAAATAGCTGTCGTTAGCATAGTCCGACGCCATTTCAAGATATGGGAAAGGTGGGCAGATGATAATCTTGGTGTTGCGCTTCAGGGTGATATCCTCCAGCTGGTCGGATATCTCGGTTATCAATTCGTCGGCTTCGTCGAAAGTCTTGTTCATCTTCCAGTTGCCGGCAACGATGTTTTTTCTCATGATGCTTATTATTTTTGTGCGAATTGTATGGTCTATGGATTTAGCGTATGCCTTTTACCTTGTTTACTGATTTTACGCCTCGCTCTTCAACGTCTTTGGGTGAGAGGTTGAAATGTAGGATGGGGTTGTAGGCGTTGCCCCATATTTTGGAACCTTCTATTTGCCAGAAGCTTGGCTCTCTGTTGGCTTGTTCGGGGTGGTCTTTCTCGTACTGTTCGATGAATGGTACTATGCTATTGGTTGGCAGCGTCTTGTTCATGATGATACGGCGGTCGGCGTTGAGTATAATCATTGTTGGTGCGCCATGCACGTTGTATTCTACCTGGTAGTCTACATTGACGTTGGGTCCGCCGACGTTGATAAATGGCAGGTGATGCTCTTTGACATATCTCTTCCATTTAGGTACGTCGCTTTCAAAACCTATAGCATATACTTCAAAATTGCGTGTGCCGGCTACCGTAAGCGAGTCGTAGAGGGTTATCAGCGTAGCTGTCTGTGCTTGGCAGTGATGGCAGTCGGGGTCCCAGAACCACAGGATGACATATTTTTGTGGCAGACGATGCGACGACAGCCACCAGTTGTTGTCGCGCTGCATGGTGTCGCTCATCAGAAGTTCTGTTCCAAGTGAGCCGATAAGGGACTTTTCCAAGCGCGAGGCTTCGCCCACTTTGTAGGTTACATCGCCTGGCAGGGCAAACTTGCTGCGATTGGGCTGATAATAGCGGCGTACAAGGTGGCACCATACTGCGTCCCAGCCTATGTTCTTTGTCGAACGGAAGTATTTGGGCATGATGAAGTCCATGATGTATTTCATCATCACAGAGTCGTTCTCTACCTTGTCTATCATCTTGTCGGCATATTTGCAGATAGTGTCTTTGTCGGCGTAGTACAGCACGCCAAAGAAGTAGTAGTTCATCTTGTTGAAGAGGTCGGGGGTGTGGATGAGGCTATGGTCGCTGAGGTCGATGCCGTCCCAGTAGTGTTCGCGATAGTAGGTGCCTTTTTCTTCGTTGGGAATCTCTTCGGGTACATCGGGACCGCTAAACATCTTGAGCAGCTGGAAGAAGCGTATGTCTTTGTATTTCTCCATCTGGTCTTTTTCGTAGGCAATCATCTTTTCTGTCAGTTCGTCCATCTCCTTGTCGGCGGCTTCTTTTACTTTGGGGTCGTCGGATTTTTGTCTCGACTGTATGTTTCGTGCTTCGTTGCGTGCTTTGTTGTTGTAGGCTATATAGTCGTACATCAGTTGGTTGGCGTGGCTGCCCTTCACCTTCATCTTGTCGGCAGAGAAGGATGAGTCGCACTGGACAGAGAATTTTTTGCTGTCGTCGATGGCAAAGTCGGTCAAGCTTTTTTTCTTGTCCTTGGTGGTTGTGATGAGGCTGTATATGCCACGTTCCAACACTCTGTTGCCTACGAAATGGTATACATTACCGTTTTCGCGTTTGGCGGTATCTAATATTATGAAGTCGTCGCGGAAGTGCTGTCCTAAGTACAGCTTTTCCCCCATGTCCTTGTTGACGGAGAAGGTGATATCATACCGCTCTGGGGCGGCTTTCTTTTGAGCCCATAACATGGTGGTGAAAACAGTTGCCACCAGGAATACGATAAGCTTTTTCATGGTTAATAGTTAGTTATTTGATGTTTTAATTTTGCAGTGTTAGACATATTGTTACAGCAATGTTTTGCTGTGGGTCGCTGTTGTGGTATGCGCTCTGTGTTGGCGTTATCTGGTAGGCGACGGCGGCTCCCATGTCGAGCATACCTATGTGTATCAGTTTTTTTATTCCTATTGCCGGCTCTGCCACGCCATGTGTTGGAGCTGCAACGTGTATCTCGTCGATGATGCCATACGAGGCGGCTTCCCATTGCTCGGCATCGCGCCATAGCCATCCGTAGAGCAGGCTGACTTGGCAAAAGGGGGTCGCTCTGCTGTATCTTGTGTTCCAAAGCGGCGTGTTTCGTTCAATGCGTATAAGTCCTTTTGCAAAGCCGTTGCATTGGAATGTGTTGGGCTTTATTGTTGTCATGCTTTCCTCAAAAAAGTACAGGTTGCCGTGTGTGCCCGACACGTCCCACAGCCTGCTGTATGGCACGTCTTGTGTGGTGATGCCTGCTTTTGCCTGCATGAATACGCTGTATTTTTTTTCGTTCAATAGTGTCTTGTTGGCTTGCGCTATGAGCCGTAGGTATCTTTTTGTACGCAAGGCTGATGGCTCCGACACATTATATCGCCCTCCCACTGTCAGTTGTGATGCTATCTTGTTGTTGTAGTTTAGTGTCAGCGTACATTCTGCTATATCTTGTAGGGCGTTCTCTGTTGTGTTTTCCCACGGATATAATATTATATGTCCTTCTTTGTCGAAACAGTATCTCTCTCTGCTATGGCCGAGTTTCAGCTCTGTATGATATTGGTTGTTCAGCGATAGCTTTATTGCTGCTGTCTGCTCGTCTATTTCTATGTAGCGATTGGCTGCCGATAGGATGGTGGCGAAAGACAGCCTTGTACCTTCCCATATATCGTTGCTGCTCTTGATGTTGACGTATGTCGATGCTGCCATGCTTAGGTCGTGTCGTATAGACAGGTACGGTGTTAACGTTGTCGCTGTGCCTTTGATTTTTGCTCCCGCTGTGGCACCAAAGTTCCATCGTTTGTTGCCAGTGGCGAAGCCGCAGTATGCGTTGGCTTGCCATTGAGTGCGTCTTTCTTCGGCTATTTTTGATGCGTTGCTTGGATATACATAGCTTGCTGAGAGGTTGATTCGTGCTTTTTCGTAGTTGTTATAGTGGAAGAATTTGTCCATATCCCAATACAATGCACCCGTCTTTGAGAACGGTGTAAGACGTATCGATTGACTATAACATTGTGATATAGTTAGCATTAGTATTATTGGTAGCAGCGCCTTTGGTTTCACTTTCCAACATTCTATCAACGTTGCAAAGATATGATTTTTTTTTATTTTGTGATTATTTGCTTGTTTTTGCTTCTGTGGCATACGTCTGTTGTGGCGGTGAAGGGTGCTTAAATTTCGTTTATTCTTAAAAAAAATGTATTTTTGCACTTTTATTTCATACTCCTTTTTTGCAACTTTTTGTTAGTTTATCAATAGTCAAAATATTAAATACACATGAATTACGATTTGATTGTTATAGGCAGTGGCCCTGGTGGTTATGTTGCCGCTGTCAAGGCTTCGCAGATGGGGCTGAAGACTGCTGTTGTAGAACGTGAAAATCTGGGCGGTATCTGTCTGAACTGGGGCTGTATACCTACCAAGGCATTGCTCAAGAGCGCTCAAGCTTTCAATTATGTGCAGCATGCCGCCGCTTACGGCGTGCAGGCGCAGGGTGCAGAGGCTGATATTGCCGCCATGGTGTCGCGCAGCCGCAATGTGGCAGAGACCATGAGCAAAGGTGTGCAGTTCTTGCTCAAGAAAAACAATGTCGATGTATTGTGTGGCTGTGGCAAGGTGATGCCCAACCATCAAGTTCAGGTTATCGATGCCGAAGGCAATGCTACGGTCTACGAGGCCAAGCATATCATTATAGCTACGGGCGCTCGCAGCCGCGTTATGCCAAGCATGCCGCAAGACGGCAAGCGCATTATCGGCTATCGCGAGGCCATGACCTTGCCTTTCAAGCCCAAAAGCATGGTGGTGTGCGGCAGTGGCGCTATAGGCAGCGAGTTCGCTTTCTTCTATCAGAGCATCGGCGGGCAGGTTACCCTCGTAGAGTTTATGCCTCAGATTTTGCCCAACGAGGACGAGGACACGGCTTCTCAGATAAGCCGCAGCTTCCGCAAGATGGGTATGAAGATAATGGTGGCCTCTTCTGTTGAAAAGGTTGACGTAGACGGCGACGTGTGCCATGTTACTATCAAAGACACCAAGAAGGACAAGGAAGTGATGGTGGATTGCGATGTGGTGTTGTCGGCTGTTGGTGTCGTTACCAACCTCGAAAATCTTGGTCTTGAAGAGACGGGCATAGCTACCGAGCGCGGCAAGATATTGGTCGACGACTACTACCGCACCAATGTCGAGGGCTATTATGCTATTGGTGATGTTGTTAAAGGACCGGCATTGGCTCATGTGGCGTCGGCAGAGGCAATATGCTGTGTGGAGAAGATAGCAGGGGGCAGCCCTGAGTTGGTTAACTATAGCAATATACCTGGCTGCACCTACGTTACGCCTGAGGTGGCAAGTGTTGGCCTTACCGAGAAGAAGGCTCTCGAAGCTGGCAAGGAGATACTCGTCGGCAAGTTCTTCTTCAAGGCAAGCGGCAAGGCTACGGCGGCGGGCAATACCGACGGCTTTGTCAAGATGATTATAGACAAGAATACCGATGAGATATTGGGTGCACACCTTTGTGGCGACAATGTTACAGAGATGATAGCAGGCATCGTCAGCGCTCGTCAAAATGGTTTGACGGCCAAGCAGGTTGCCGCAAGTATCCATCCTCACCCCACTATGAGCGAGGGTATAATGGAAGCCATTGAGGCCGCCTACGGCAAGGCTATACATGGCTAATGGTCTGTAAAGGATATAGGGTGTGTTTCAGCATCCTATATCCTCTTTTTTTTAGTCCTCTCGGCATCCTGTCGGCTGATAGGCTTAATTGTTTAGGATATGTTATTGTTGTTTCAGAAGTATCGTATTGTCTACGACCCTGTCAAGCTTGTGTACAACCGTGTGTATATCACTCCCAAGGAGCGTATCAAGCTTGTGTTTCTTTATTTGCTCTATGGCGTTGTGTTTGGATTTATCTTTATGATGGTAGGCTTTCATCTTATCGATTCGCCAAAAGAACACAGGCTTAAAGGCGAGATAAAGCAATATCGTAGGCAGGTGCGGCAGCTCAACGACCGGGTAGACCGCTGTTGCGAAGTGTTGGCAGACCTTGAGTCTCGCGACGACAATCTATATCGTATCATTTTTGCTGTTCAGCCTATCAGTCCTGCGGTGCGGTCAAGTGGTATAGGAGGAGCGAGCAGGTACGACGACCTTAATGGCTTTGAGTGCAGCAAAGAGCTTATCAGCACAACACGCAAGGTCGACGACCTCACCAAGCGCCTCTATGTGCAGTCTTGTTCGCTCGACGATGTCTACAAGATGGCTGTCGACAAGCAGGCGCGTATGACTTGCATGCCTGCCATCATGCCTCTTCCTAAAAACCAGTGCAAGATTGTCTCAGGCTTCGGCATTCGCTATCATCCTATATTGCGTTATAGTCGTATGCACACAGGTATCGACCTCACGGCACGCGAGGGTACGTCCATCTATGCCACTGCCGATGGCAAAGTAACTGTGGCTGGACGAAACTCCGAGAGCCTGAGTGGCTACGGGGTGGTGTGCGTTATCGACCATGGTTATGGTTTTCAAACGCTATATGCTCACATGAACCAAGTGTCGGTACAAGTGGGGCAGAGTGTCAAACGCGGTGAGATGATTGGCACTGTGGGCAGTACAGGCCTTTCGCAAGGTCCACATCTACATTATGAGGTCTTGCAAAATGGCAATCGCGTCAATCCGGTATATTTTTTCTTCAACGACCTTACTCCCGAAGAGTATGACGGAGTTATTGAGGAGGCTAATAAGGAAAACCAATGTCTCTCGTAGGTCGCTGGGTTGTTGTGTAATAGTAATCTTTTTTCTTGTGACTGTCTCTATTGATGAAAATGCGGGCTTTTGCTTTGGCGTGGTAAATGCCATCAATACAGCTGAGGAGCGGCTTTCTGCTGGTGGCAAGCTGTATTGCCTTGGCGATATTGTTCATAATAGCGCCGAGGTGCAACGACTTCAAAACAAGGGTCTTGAGGTGATAGGCTACGATCAGCTTGCTGCAATAGCCAAATCCAGCTCTTCTGGCGTAAACGTCTTGATACGAGCTCATGGCGAGCCTCCTTCAACATATAGGCGTGCCGAGCAGCTGGGTATAAATATCATTGACGCCACATGCCCTATGGTTTTGGCGTTGCAGCGCAAAGTTCGCAAGGGCTATGAGGAGATGCTTGCCGTGGGAGGGCAGGTGGTCATCTTTGGCAAACCCGGTCATGCCGAGGTTATCGGTCTGAATGGCCAGACCGACGACAGCGCCATCATTATCAGCAGCCCGTCAGAGATAGATGCTATCGACTTCTCGCGTCCAATACGTCTCTTCTCTCAGACAACAAAAAATCGCGACGAATACAACCTCCTTACCGATAATATTCGCCAACGTGTAACTACTGCCGATTTTATATCCTACGACACTATATGCAATCGTGTGGTTGGCCGTACTGTTCAGCTGACACAGTATGCCCAAAGTGTCGATGCTCTTATCTTTGTTGGTGGTGAGCATAGCTCCAACGCGCACTATCTGTTTGAGTTCTGCACCTCGGTGCAACCTCGCACCTATTTTATATCTCATCCGTCGCAACTGAAGCCAGAGTGGTATGCCGGAGCCAAATCTATCGGCATAACAGGCGCTACCAGCACCCCGCGCTGGCTGATGGAGCAGGTGGCTGAGCTTATAGCCGACGCTACGCAGGCATAAGATTGTATTGTTTCTGTTATAAATCTGTTACTCTTTGTATCTCGAAAATCTAAAACTTAGCAACTTCAAAAACTACGAAGACCAGGAGGTGGACCTTTGCGACAACGTCAACTGCTTCGTAGGCAACAACGGCGTCGGCAAGACAAATTTGCTCGATGCGGTATACTATCTTTCTTTTTGCAAGAGCTATTTCAACCCAGTAGATACGCAGAATATCAAGTTCGACCAGCCTTTTTTTGCAGTGCATGGGCGTTATGTCGAGGCTGACAAGCCTTTTGTGGTCTCTTGCGTTATGAAGCGTGGTGGCTCCAAGCAGATGAAGTTTGACAAAAAGCCATACCGCTCGTTCTCCGAGCATATTGGCAAGATACCGCTGGTTATCATCACTCCAAGCGACCAAGCCCTGATAATCGGTGGCAGTGAGATACGGCGCAAGTTTATCGACGGTGTTATCTCGCAGACCGACAGGGATTATCTCGACCACTTGATGGCTTATCTTCGTGCTGTGGAGCAGCGCAACAAGCTCCTCAAGCAATGCTATGACAGCAACAGCTTTGACGAGGCTGCTATTCAGGTGTGGGACGACCAGCTTGTGCTGCATGGCGGATATATACATTATGTAAGGGTAAAGTTCTTGACAGACTTTATGCCTATCTTCTCTTCCTATTTTCATGCTATTGCTGGCGAAGGCGAGACACCGTCGATAGTGCTGGAAAGCAAAATGCAGGCTGCATCCGATGCTGCATCGACAGGCGAGACGCTGCGTCAGTTGCTGGTGTCGGCTCGTCAGCGCGACAGGTATATGCAATATACCACCGTCGGCACGCATAAGGACGATATGTCGCTGTTGGTAGACGGCGTCAATGTCAAGCGTTTCGGCTCGCAAGGGCAGCAAAAGACATATCTCTTGGCTCTCAAACTGGCTCAGTTTGAATATATGTATAACGTGTGTGGCAAAAAGCCCATATTGTTGTTGGACGATATCTTCGACAAGCTGGATATGCCCCGTGTCAAGCAGTTGATGGCCTTGGTGGCGTCCGACCGCTTTGGTCAGGTGCTTCTCTCTGACACCCAGCCAGGACGTGTACAGGCCATTTTTGGCGATATGCAGCAGGTCAGTCATCGTATTTTTCAAGTTGAAGACGGTGTAGTCAAACAGGCTGAATTATAGGTTGTTGAACAAAAAATTTAGTAAAGTGGCAAAAGACTTTCGTCCGCTTCAGGACTATTTGAAAAACGTGTACCGCGAACTTGAGGTTGCCGATGCTGTTGACAATGTGGAGGTTATCGATGCTTACCATCATATTGTTGGCGATTTTATCAACAAGCTTACTGTGTCGCTCAATTTCAGCAATGGCAAGCTTTTTGTTCGGCTTGCCTCGCCAGCGCTGACCAACGAGCTGACCTTCAAGCGTCAAACATTGATAGACCGTATCAACTCACGTATTGAACGTGATGTAGTAAAAGAAATAATCTTCAAATAGCATTACGACGTGTCAATAAAAATATAATGTAATATGAACTATTCCCTTATCCCTATTGAGGCCAAGCAATACGATGGCAATCTTGTTTTTCTTTATGGCGACGAAGTGGCCGAGCGCAGTCTTCCTCTCAGCAAGAAAGAGCTGGAATTGCTTAATGCACGGCGTGCTGACAAAAAAGAATGTATTGTCGTTTTTGATCGTTTGCCATATCATATCTATGTGGTGTCATTCGATAGCGAGTTGACGCCTTCTGTTGCTCAGGAGCATTTGCGTCGTCAGGCAGACAAGCTTCGCGCATGCTTGTTAGACAACGAAGCCTACGAGGTGGCCATAACGGGCGAAGGCGTCATACCTGAGGATGTAATAGCTTTTGTAGAAGGTCTCACCCTCTCCGATTATTCTTTCGACCGTTACAAGTCCAAGCCGGAGCATCATCTCGAGACGCTGTTTATTGACAGTCATCTTGTTTCGCAAGACGAGCTAACGCCCAACCAGCGCTTGTGGAATAGGATTTTCTGGTGCCGTGAGTGGGTCAATATGCCCAATGCTGATTTCAATGCGGCGCTGTTTGCCGACGAGCTCGCTGCTATCGCCGACGATTTGGGCGTGAAATGCACTGTCTTTGACAAGAGTCATATCGAGTCGTTGCGCATGGGTGGCTTGTTGGCTGTCAATCGTGGCAGTGTCGACGAGCCACGTTTTGTGGTGCTTGAATACAAGCCCGACAATGCTGTCAATCAGAAACCTCTGGCATTGGTGGGCAAGGGTATCATGTACGATACTGGCGGCTTGAATATCAAGCCCGACGATTATATGCAGGAGATGAAGAGCGACATGGCAGGCGCCGCCACCATGGCGTCGGTACTTTTTGCCGCCGCCGACAACGCCTTGCCAGTCTATCTTATAGCCTGTCTGCCTATGACCGACAACAGGCCTGGTTTCAACGCCTATGCCGCCGACGACATACTCACCATGTATGATGGCACCACCGTTGAAGTTGTCAATACCGATGCCGAAGGTCGTCTTATCTTGGCAGACGCTATAGCATACGCCGTCGCCAACTACGAGCCGGAGCTACTTGTCGACGCAGCCACGCTTACTGGTGCCGCTGTCCGTGCCATAGGCACTTACGCTGTCGCCGCCATGCATCAGGGTGCCGCCAATCCCTTCAACCTTCTGCGTATCGTTGGCGAGCAAGTCTATGAGCGTGTGGCAGAGTTCCCGTTCTACGAAGAGTACGACGAGCTTCTCAAGTCGGAGGTCGCAGATCTCAAAAACTGCGGCATAGCTCAGGCTGGAGCTATCACTGCCGGCAAGTTTCTCGCCCATTTTGCCAAGCAGACGCCATATATCCATCTCGATATAGCTGGCGTGGCGTACTTCTCCAAAAAGCAGCATTACTTCGCTCAAGGCGCCTCTGGCTATGCCATTCGCTTGCTGTATGCTTTCATGCAGACCTACGACATTACTAAAAAAGCCGACAAGTAGTTTGTCTTTATCAACGTCATTTTCTCGATTTGGCATAATGAGAGCAAAGTCTCTTATTTGCTTTTGGCTTGTCGACAGCGTTGTTATAATATCTTTGAAATAATTTTTATAGTCCTTTTAAAGCTTATTGCAATGGAAAAACCTATTCGTGTGGCTATCAGCCATGGTGATATCAACGGTGTGAGTTATGAAGTTATCCTAAAGACTTTTTGCGATATTCGCATGTACGAGCAGTGCACACCTATCTTGTATGGCTCTACCAAAGTGGCCGCTTATCATAAAAAACTGTTGTCCAACCATCAAGATGTTGCTTTCAACACTATCCTCAATGCTTCCGAAGCTGGTGAGAAAAAGTTCAACATTATCAATCTTGTCAACGATGAGATAAAGCTTGAGATAGGCAAGTCGTCGCAGACGGCAGGCCAGTTGGCTCGCATGGCACTCGACCGCTCGTGCGACGACCTTCGCGAAGGCTTGGTAGACGCTTTGGTTACTGCTCCTATCAACAAGAGAAACATACAGTCGGCAGACTTCGACTTCCCAGGTCATACAGAGTATCTCTCTCATCAGTTCAACAGCAAGTCATTGATGATGATGGTCTGCGACCGTATACGTATTGGCATCATGACCAACCATCTTTCTATACGCGACGTGCCAAATGCTGTTACACCAGAGCTCTTGCACGAAAAAATATCGTTAATGAACAGCTCTTTGCGTCGCGATTTTGGCATCACCAAGCCCAAGATTGCCGTCCTCGCTCTCGACCCGCATGCTGGCGACAATGGCGTAATAGGTGATATCGACCAGACTATAGTCAAACCTGCCATCCTTGACATGCAGCAGCAGGGCATTTTGGCATACGGTCCCTTCCCGTCAGATGGTTTCTTTGGCTCAAGCGAGTTCAGCCATTTCGATGGCGTGCTGGCTCTCTATCACGACCAGGGACTTATACCTTTCAAACTGATGTCGTTTACCGATGGCGTCAACTTCACCGCTGGTCTGCCATACGTCCGTACCTCGCCAGCCCATGGCACAGGCTACGACATAGCAGGCAAGGATATGGCAAGCGAGCAGTCTTTCCGTAGCGCCATCTATCTTGCTTGCAACATCTTGCATAATCGTCGTCAATACGATGAGCTGACAAAAAATCCTTTGTAGCCGTTTGGTCTGCTGTCATCTAACTCTTGTCTGTCAATGAAAAAACTTGTCCTCATCGATGGCATGGCATTGGTATATCGTGCCTATTATGCCCTCAACAGGGTGCCTCGTCTCAATAGCAAGGGGCTCAACACTTCGGCCATCTTGGGCTTTGCCACTACTCTCTATGATATGCTTCATCAGCAAAACCCGACGCATATCGCTGTGGCTTTTGACCTGCCCAAGCCCACCTTTCGTCATGAGCTGTATCCGCAGTACAAGGCCAACCGCGATGCCATGCCCGAAGCTATATGCGATGCCTTGCCTTATATCAAGAAGCTTATTGCCGCTTTCAATATCCCTATACTTACATGCGAAGGGTACGAGGCCGACGATGTTATTGGCACCATATCCTTTCAAGCCCAGCAGCACGGTTTCGACGACATCTTGATGGTAACGCCCGACAAGGACTTCGCACAGCTTGTTACCGACCACATCAGAATGTATCGTTTTGGCAGAGCTGGCAATCCCGACGAAATACTTGGCGTTCAAGAGGTCTTGAAAAAATATGGTATTGTCGACTGCCGTCAGGTCATCGACCTCTTGGGGCTCTGGGGCGATGCTTCCGACAATATACCTGGCATTGCGGGGGTGGGGGAGAAGACGGCAAAGAAACTCATTGCCCAGTTTGGCAGTGTCGAGGCGATGATAGACAATGTTGATGAAATCCCCAATCAAAAACTCCGCGAGCTTGTCAAGACCTCTGCCGAGCAGGCTCTGTTCTCTAAAAAACTGGCCACTATAGCTCTCGATGCACCCATACCGTTCGATGAAAATCAGCTGCTTCGCGTCAAGCCGGACTATGCAGCCCTGAGCCAGCTGTTCGACGAGTTGGAGTTTCGAGCCTTTGCCAAGCGCATATATACAGAGCTGTCGGTTTCCGACCCGTCGGAGGCCTTGCTGTTCTCTCGTTCCAAGACTGTTGCCAACAAAGAGGACGGACAGGGCTTGCAACTCTCGCTCTTTGCTCAGCCTGATGCTGTAAAAGAGCATACCGATGCAGCATTTGCAGAAAACGAGGTGGCGACGGTAGCACTGGCTCAGATGCCTGTTGATGGCGATGTGGCTGTGCTTGTCGATGGCGACCAGCTACTTCTCTCCACCGACAGCACCTCATATTTCCAGTCTGCATTGTCAGCTGTCAATGTAGAAGACTTGCGGCGGCTGCTGGGCAGTGAAAACGGTGTCAAGATATGTTACAATCTTAAGGAGCTGAAATACAGACTCTCTGAATATGATGTAGACATCATGGGCAATATCTTCGATGTGCAGCTCGTGCATTATCTTGTCGATTCGGAGTCACGCCACTCGTTAGACTTTATATATAGTGCAGTCCTTGACATCGAGCCGTCTACAGCGCCTCAAAACGTCTGTTCTTTATGGAGCCTTTATCCTCGTCTTGCTTCTCAGCTCTCCGATGCTTCCTTGTCGGAGATATATTATAATGTCGAATTGCCTTTGGTTGATGTGCTTATCTCTATGGAGCGAGAAGGTGTGCGTATCGATGTCGATGCCATACGGTCTTATTCCGCCGAACTCACCAAGCAGCGCGACGATATAGAGCAGCAAATATTTCTTTTGGCCAACAAGAAATTCAATGTCAGCTCATCGCTACAACTTGGCGAGGTCCTGTATGATGAATTGAAGATAACCGACAAGCCGCCGCTTACTGCAACAAAGAAATACTCTACTGCCGAAGATGTCTTAAGCAAGCTTAAGGACAAACATCCTATAGTACCTTTGATACTGGAGTACCGTTCCATCAGCAAACTTATATCTACTTATCTGGATAGCTTCCCGCGTCTCGTCAATCCACGTACTGGCAGGTTGCACACCATCTATAATCAGGCTGTTACAGCAACAGGACGTCTCAGCTCATCTTCGCCCAATCTTCAAAATATCCCTATCCGTACCGAGCGTGGCAGAGAGATACGCAAAGCCTTTGTGCCGCGGGGCGACGATTATATACTCCTTGCCGCCGACTATTCACAGATAGAGCTGCGCATTATAGCTTCGTTGTCGGCCGACAAACATCTTGTCGAGGCTTTCCAAAATGGCTATGACATTCATTCGGCCACAGCAGCACGCATCTATGGTGTCGACATCGACGCTGTTACCAAAGACCAGCGCCGCCGTGCCAAGTCTGTCAACTTTGGTATAGTATACGGTATTAGTGCGTTCGGTCTCTCCGAACAGCTTGAGATACCTCGCAAAGAAGCCTCGTCGCTGATAGATGATTATTTCGCCAAATATCCAGATATCAAGTCGTTTATAGAGCAAAACATCGCTTTTGTCCGTGAGAATGGCTATGCCAAGACTATGCTTGGCCGTCGACGCTATCTGCCAGACATCAACAGCCGTAACGCCAATCTTCGAAGCTTTGCCGAGCGCAATGCGGTAAACATGCCAGTGCAAGGCTCTTCGGCTGATATGATAAAGATTGCCATGAACAATATCCATGCCGAATTTTTGAAACACAGTCTTAAGTCGCGCATGATATTGCAGGTCCACGACGAACTTGTCTTCGATGTCTACAAGCCAGAGCTGGAGCAGGTTAGAGATGTTGTCCGCACACAGATGCTCGCAGCCTTGCCTCTCAATGTGCCTATCGAGATAGGTCTTGAAACTGGCGACAACTGGCTCGATGCACATTAGTCAAAAGTTGGTGATTGTTGTGATATGTTCAAAGAAAATAATGTCCCTTTTCAATAAAAATTGTATCTTTGTTTTTTCTCTTTTTTGAGATATTTTAACTATTTGTTTGAAATAAAACTTTTTACACAGGTATGAGAAATCTCGCTATGGTTGCTTTTGGCGGCAATGCACTACTTCGTAGTGGTCAAAAAGGCACCTATCAAGAGCAACTCGCCAATGTCGAACAGACTTGCGAAAGCCTCTGCAATTTGATTAAACGTGGCTACAACCTTGTTATCGGTCACGGCAATGGTCCTCAGGTGGGAAATGTCATGCTTCAGCACGAAGCCGGCAATAAGAACTTCAATATTCCTGCTATGCCTATGGATTTCTGTGTCGCTGAGACTCAGGGCTCTATTGCTTATATGATTGAGCTTGCCTTGCGCAATGTCTTTGCTAAAAACGACATTTATCGCGATGTTGTTACTATCGTTACCCAAGTGGCGGTCAACGCTCTCGACCCTATGTTCCAAAACCCCACCAAGCCTGTCGGCCCATATTATACCAAGGAACAGGCAGAGCTTCTGCACGAACAGACGGGTGCTATATACAAGGAAGACCCCAAAGGCAACGGCTGGCGCAAAGTCGTCGCCTCTCCCAAGCCTAAGCGTATCAACAATATCAAGATTATCAAGCATCTTGTCAAAGGTGGCAACGTCGTTGTTACTGTTGGCGGTGGTGGCATACCTGTTATAGAGGAAAGCGACTATGTGCGTGGCGTTGAGGCTGTTATCGACAAGGACCTCGCTTCTGCATTGTGCGCTATACAGATAGAGGCTGAAGAGTTCTACATCCTCACCGATGTGCCAAAGGTCTATATCAACTTCCGCAAGCCCGACGAGAAAGCTCTTGATGTCATCACTGTTGACGAGGCAAAGAAGTATCTTGCCGAAGGTCAGTTCACGGAGGGTTCTATGGCTCCTAAAGTCCGTGCTGGCATTATGTTTATCGAGAATGGCGGCAAGACATGCGTCATCACAGAAGCTGGTCAGCTCGACAATCCTTATTGCGGCACTCGTATTGTCCGCTAATTCTTTTTGTTAGTTATTTTTATAATTTTATAATTCAAAATTGTTTAATCATGGCTTACAATCTACGTAACCGTAATTTTCTGAAAATCCTTGATTTTTCACCAAAGGAGCTCAATTATTTTCTCGACCTCGCTCGCGATCTTAAACGTGCCAAGTATACTGGTACCGAGCAGCCTACTATGAAAGGCAAGAACATCGCTCTTATCTTTGAGAAGACATCTACCCGTACTCGTTGTGCTTTCGAGGTCGCTGCTTACGACCAGGGTGCTCATGTTACTTATCTTGGACCTACGGGCAGCCAGATCGGCGTAAAGGAGTCTATGGCCGATACAGCTCGCGTCTTGGGTCGCATGTTCGACGGTACCGAATACCGTGGCTTCAAGCAGGAAACTGTCGAAGAACTTGCCAAACATGCTGGTGTTCCTGTCTGGAACGGTCTTACCAATGAGGCTCACCCAACTCAAATCCTCGCCGACTTCCTCACCATGCAGGAGCATGTCGACAAGCCTCTCAGCCAGGTAACCTTCGCCTATGTTGGCGACGCTCGTTTCAACATGGGTAACAGCCTTATGGTTGGCGGTGCCAAGATGGGTATGGATGTCCGTATCATCGCTCCTAAGGCTCTTCAGCCTGCTGCATGGCTTGTGGAAAAATGCCAGGAGATAGCCAAGGAGACTGGCGCTACCGTTACCGTTACCGACGACCCAGTGGCCGGCGTAAAGGGCTGCGATTTCATATACACCGACGTGTGGGTATCTATGGGCGAGCCTGAAGAGGTATGGAAAGAGCGTATCGACATGC
>JAZRVD010000123.1:0-7483 GCA_045598945.1 Bacteroidales bacterium
TCTTGCCAGTACAACTTTTATATGCTGCATAATACCTTTCCGCCTTTTCCTTTTCACCAGCATTATATGCCGAATAGGCATTCTGCAAATACTTGTCGCAACCACTCTGAGCAGAGAGGGTAAACGAAAACAAGAGGGTGATGACAAACAAAAAAAACTTTTTCATAGTATAGCAATAGTTTTATTTAATAATGTTATAAGTTATCGAGAGAATTTTCTGACAGCGAGATAATGGTTTCGTAACCAAACACTACCATTAGAAGAAGAAGAATATTCATATTCATTTTTATAAAAAGACTTTTCATATTCAAGCTTTTTTTTATTCCAAACATACTTTTCCTTTAATACTACTCTCTCACCAGTGTTTTTTATAATTAACCAAAAATATATTATCCTATTTGCTTTATCAAAAGATTGTTTATCATAATACGAGGTCCAGAAATATCCATTTATCGGAAGGGTTATAGAGGAGAAGATTGTATTCAGTTCACTTTCCGTAGGCAGCCGCCAGTCATTAAAGCCACCTATGCGGACAGATCTGCAGCGGCTCTTTGCATCACCATAACTAAGCTCTTGTTGATCTGACGTAATCTTCTGAACGGCGAGATATTCGCCCTTGCCCAAGTTGATGATATGACAAGAGTTCTCCCAGGCGTTAGTCGTAGCATCATTAATCAGGGCTTCGAAATCTTCATCCACCTTGCCTGTCAACTTTTTATAGACACTATACCATTTTTGCGCCATATCGACCTTGCCTTCCGAGAGAGCAGAAAAAGCGTCTTGCAGGTATTTGTCATATTCCGACGAGACATTTTGAGCAGAGATCCAGACTGTGCACAACGTAGCGAAAATGAGAATTAGCAATTTTTTCATGACAAGAATAATCTAATTTCATAACATCGTTTTCTTGCTTCGGCAGAGTGAAAAACACGTTTTTTTTTCCCCTCTTCTCACGGCTTTTCGGAAACGTTTATTCGATATATTTATACTTTTTAAGAGCTCCTATAACGACCTCGTCCATCAGCTTTGTAGCATGACCCGACATTTCGCCTTTATTGAGACGCTCTATTCTAATAGCGATAGCGAGAGAGGACTGCATGGCAGTGGAGCCTGTCTTGCCTTGCTTGCGAGGCTCTTGTTCACGCGTTACCTTTGTTAAGGTAGCATTGTCGATAAAGCATGTATACCAAGCGTCGTTGGACTTTGTTTCAATGAGCGAGACTTTATATTTTCCTTTTTTCGTTCTATGAGTTTTTTTTATGATTTGAGACACTCTCTCAGGGGTACCCGTCTTGCCGCCCATATCTTCTCTGCTGCTGAAGTTTCTTGAAGACTCATGTAACCTACGCGTATCCTTGAGATGAGACTTAAGTCTTTTAGTAGATGGCAAGACCTCAACAGTTTTGACATCGTCGTGCAACGTATAACGGGTAACAGGCATCTTGCCGTTGTTGGCGACGACAGACAAGGCTCTTGCCATAGCGAGCGGCGTAGCGTCCATGCCATTCTGCCCCCAAGCCCACGACCACTCAACAGGCTTGCCTGACCTATTGCTCATAACTTCAATCTTGCCACTTTTCTTATAATCATTATACGCATTGACACATTTATCCTCGACAGAGGTAACATGTTTGAGCCATTCAGCCACAGGCTCCTGATAGTTGAACGTATAAGACTTATAGCCATTGACAGTAACACCCAACGTAGCATAGATGTATGCCAAATCGCCGAAGAGACTTTTATCATTCATCAGATTGACAAAATAGCAATTGGACGACTTGGTATAAGCAAGATTCATACCAACGTTTTCTATTGGTTCACTCTTGAAAACTTTTTCCTTGTCGTAAACAAAATACACATTCTTTTCAATAGCATCGCCTTCCTTTCTGTAGCCAGCCATACCGGTGATGACTTTGGACGTAGAGCCAGGAGCAGAAGGGAACACCAGACCGAGATCCATGTCGGTATATGCCTTCCATGAAATGTCACGATTATTAACATCATCGTATGCTTCGGGATGATTTTTCAAAGTATCAAAGTTGGGCAGAGGATAGACAGCAGAGGTCAGGAGGTCGCCATTTTTAGCATCAAGGACGACGACAGAGACACGCAATTTGTTATATCCAGAAAGTTCATTCTTCATATTCTTCACATAATCAGCAATCTGCTTTTGCAGATGAGTCTGCAGCTGAGCATCGATAGTAAGCTGCACATCTTTGGGTTCGATGTCGCCCGACTTTCTTTCGTTGAGACGTTTGACCTTGTTGCTGTTGATGCCAGCTTTGAGATAAGGCAAGAGAGCAGAATAGTCTCTGACCTGATAGCCCGACAACTCGTAACTCTGATCAGCCTTGTGATACTTGCCGGGTGCATACTCATTGGATGTCAAATCGACCCTGATAGGGTTGCCGTTTCTATCCTTCAATCTGTCGTCATATCCGCGCAGCAGAGAGAGATGGGTAGACTCCGCCATATAGCCCTTAGGGAACCTGGATTCGGCATCGCTGCTGAAATAAAGCCTTGTGTTGAAATCGCCAAGCATAAAGAAGAGATTGTTGCCGAAAGGATAATAACGCTGCTGTCTTTTTTTCGTATCATATTTAAGGTTCAACTTATTATAAACATCTTTATGAGCCTCTTCTTCAAGTTTAGACTTATCGCTTGTAGCCAGCAGCACACCATTTCTGTCGTAGATGTCGCCCGACAGCATTTTTTTTGTCAGCTGCTCGATACGCGGGTTGTATTCGACGACAGGCACGCCCATGGAGTTGTTGACATAGGCAGGTCTAATCAAAGTGCTGTCTCTGACAATACACTGATAATAATAAAACGTACACCCTATAATGACGGCAAAGATGCAATACATCCAGCTAAGAAGCGAGATAGAGTAGTTATATTTACCGATATCCTGCCTGACAAGGTCGTCGGCCGAAGCCTTAGCCGGCGCCGCCTGTGCAGCGGCATGAGAGTCGATAGATAGAATGACTCCAAAAGCGACAAGGTTTAAGATCATACTAACTTTTCCATAGCTTAGGAAAGGAACAGTAACACCCGTTAAGGGGATGAGACCCGTGCTGCCCAGCGCTATGACGACAAACTGGATAGCCGTAACAATAGCCACACCAAGACAAAGATAAAAGGTGAAAGGGTGAGCCGACCTGTAGCCCAATACAATAGTCTTTCGCAGCAAGGCTGCCAGCAGCAGGATAACAAGGAAAACACCTACAAAGCCCATCTGCTCGCCGACACTCTGTAAAATCATATCAGTATGGAACGCCGGGGTAAAATGAGGGGTGCCGTTGCCGAAGCCCTGCCCCCAAGCGCCGCCCGAGGCAATAGCCCAGAGACCTTCGGCTACCTGAGTATTGACACCTGCATCGGCGACATCCTCGCCAATAGGCAAGACCCCCCACGTGTTTACACACATCTCGTTGCGTTCATTCAAACGATCAGCGACATCATTCATGCCGACACAGCCCAAGATGGAGCCGCCAAAGATAAAGGCGGCGACAACAATATTAAAAAATATAGGTGTTTCGAAGACTTGCCGTTCCTTAAAGATGCCAAAAGCGACCCAGGCAACAAACCAGAGCAGACAGAAGACCCACATGCAGTCCAACATATTGCCAACAAGAAGGAAAACGACGAAAGAAGCGATGCCATATATCAACATGGCTATGTCGCAGGTAAGGATAGACCTCAGACGGTTGTCGGAAGAGAGCCCCTCCAAGTCGACCTTAGACTTAATGATAGAATAAAGTATGATAAAGGTAGTGGCGATGACGATAGCCGGGCCCATATCGCCCAAAACAAGATACACAGCAATCAACACACCCAATCCCAAGAAGATAGACAAAAGCATTTTGAGTTTAGAGCCAAACAATTTAGTGTTGCCTTTTTTAGAATATTGTACAATCTTGCTGGCATTAACACTGAAAAAGCTTGCCATAAAAAAGACTATCAAATATTTAGATATCTCGCTGGGCTGGAATTTTACAAACCCGAAATTCAGATTCACTTTCATACCACCAACAGCAGAACACAAAGGGGTAAACAACAACAACGTCAGGAACAGGGCCAAGAGAAGATAACCAAAACCTTTAGGGAGCTTGTCGAGAAACTTGTTGACACAAACATACAACGACGGCACCTTGAAACACATCAATAAGGCGACGAACAAATCCAAAAGGAAAAACGGAAGGGCGACAACTATACCAAGAAGGGCAAGGGATTTGAGGAAGAAGCCTTTAGCGTCATCTGCCAAGACAGCGGTAAGCTTAGATACCTTTTCCTTGTAAGGCTTAAACAGCCACTTGAAACACACGAGAGGGAAATCGAAAATGATAGCAGAACGGTCTTGATAAAACTTCTTGAAATCGACATTAATCACAAGCGCCATGACAATGATACCAGCAATGACACCTTGAGCCATATCAACACCCAACAAGTCATCGGTAAGCGGATTGTTGATAGAGAACATCGACAACATGCAAAACCCGGTAAGAGTCATCAAGATAGCCAAGATAGGCTCGCTTAACGACTTCTTGCGAATTTTGCCGAAGAGCCACAAGCTCCACCACGCCACCAACACCAAGATGACATAGCCACTCATAACGCCCTTGTAATCTTTTGGAGAGCGAATGGTAATAGTCTGATCCTCTTTGATCTGTTTCAATGTAGACTCATCGAAGATCCTAATTTTATGTTCCTTCTGATAAAAGGAATATTCCGTTGCACACTCTTTTTTCCCAACATCCGCCAAACTACCGCCTACAGTTCCCTTAGACACACCGTATTCAAACCCTTCCCTTATAGGCAAGACACTATAGGAGAAATCGGGATTAAGATTGCTGAACACCACCTTGCCCTCGTTGTCGGTTTTAAGATAAGCCAGTGTTTCCCTTTTAGGCTCATTAGCATTGGCTGTGTCGACCAATTGTTTAGACAAACGAACAACGACACCCTCGCAAGGCTTATCCTTTTTTCCGAAAAATGAAGCGTTTTGAAGTTCCTCTGTCACATAAACAGTTATAGTGCCCAAACCCGACACGACATCTTCATGGGTTACAACACTATCAGAATCTTGAACCGAAGAGAAAGAATTGCCAACATTCGCTCCACTATTGTAAGATAGAAACTCCTGATCGATACCAATATTCTCTTTAGATCTACGTGCCTTATCCTTATACCCTTTCGAGCCAATGCTATCAATGACAGATACAGGTATCTGCCAAACACGCTTGTTTAAGTCATACAACGTAGACAAAGTACGTCCATCCTCTAAATTATCGACTATAACCTTAGCGGCAAAATTCGCATCACTCATATCTGTGATATAATCGTGAGAATATAGCACAGATGACAGATCGGCCTGACTGACACCTTTTACCAAATTGACAGACGATTTATCGACATATCTGCTATCAACATCTTTGAACCGCTCAGAATAATTGGAACGCATTTTCAGAAATAGGACAACGATAAGAAGCGTTGCGACAATCAAAGAATACTTTTTAATAAATCTCATATCGAAATATTTTCAGAAACAACAAAAAAAGCACAGAATGAAACATCTTATAAAATCAAGATGCCACACTCTGTGCGGTAAAAATTAGATAGCAAAGGCTATAACAGGAAGGACTAAACTCGGCTGCCCCCCCCCTAAAACACTATAAACCAACAACTTAATCATTATTATTAAACTTTATTCCATTTAACATTTGTTTTGCAAAATTAACAATAACCTTCTTACCTACAACAATTTGTTATCAACTTGTAATTAACAAAAACTGTTGATAAGCCTGTTGATAACTCAACATTGCGAGGAGTAGGAGCGCCATTTTGAGAGGGCGGAGGAGATGTCGGGGGGGATGGGACTTTCGAAATGGAGATGCTTGCCGGTGGAGGGGTGTTCGAAGCCGAGTACGACGGCGTGGAGGGCCTGGCGTGGGATGAGCTGGAAGCAGTTGGCTACGAACTGCTTGTATTTGGTGAAGGTGGTGCCTTTGAGGATGGCGTCGCCACCGTATGCGGCATCGCTGAAGAGCGGATGGCCTATATGCTTGAGGTGCGCACGAATCTGATGGGTGCGTCCTGTCTCAAGGACACACTCTATGAGTGTTACATAGCCGAAACGCTCAAGGACGCGCCAGTGCGTTACCGCATGCTTGCCACGTTCGGGGTCGCAGACAGCCATGATGCGACGGTCTTTGGGCGAGCGGTCGAGGTTGCCTACAATGGTGCCATGGTCGTCGGGGAAGTCGCCCCAGACGAGGGCGTTGTATTTGCGCTCGATGGTGTGGTCGAAGAACTGCTTGGCAAGGATGACCTGCGACTCTTCGTTTTTTGCTATGAGAAGGAGCCCCGAGGTGTCTTTGTCGATACGATGAACAAGATATGGCGTTACCGGGTTGCCGTCGCGGCCTTTCTTGCCCTGGAAGTAGAAGAGCAGCGCGTTGAGTAGCGTGCCGGTGAAGTTGCCCACGCCGGGATGCACCACCAGTCCTGGCTGCTTGTCGACGACAAGCACGTCGTCGTCTTCGTAGACGATGGTGAAGGGTATGTCTTCCGGTATCAGCTCTAACTGGTGCGGCGGCTCCGGCAGGAGGACGCTGATGTCGTCGAGGGGCTTGACACGATAGCTTGGCTTGACGGGCTTGCCGGCGACGAGTATGCATGAGGCTTTGGAGGCTGCCTGCACCTTGGTGCGCGAGACACCTTGCAGTCGCATCTGGAGGAATTTGTCGATACGCATCATCTCTTGCCCTTTGTCGACAACGATATGATGATGTTCGTAGAGGTCGGTCTCTTCTTCTTGCATGTCGGCAGAGGTGCCGGCGGCCGTCTGATTGATAGGATCGGTGTCTGACGTGAGGTGAGGAGTAGACACAGCGGGTGCGTCTGGCTGATTGTTGGTCATAAGGATGATTTGAAGTGGATTATTTGACGATGACCTTGCGAGGCAACGAGCGCGAGGTGGGGGTTACGGCATAGAGGAGGTATACGCCCGGGCGCAGCGAGGCTACGGAGATAGTGGTCTCTGAGGTGGCGAGCAGCTGATGGCCGAAGATGTCGCAGAGGGATAGCGTGGCGCAGGGCGGCAAGGATTTGACATGCAAGATGTGATGGCACGGATTGGGGTATATCTCTGGCGCGCGGCATACGTCGGCTGACGGGGCGGAGAGCACCGCAGCCTTGCCAAAGTAGGGTCGCAGCATGAGTGCGCCGGGATAGTAGGTGTTGGTCCATGCGCCGCCTATATTATAGAAGATGCGCGAGGAGGCATCGCAGTTGCGGTCGAAGCCGAGGTTGATGATGCCCGGCAGGGACTGGCTGATACCCACATAGATGGTGCCACTGACCAAGAGCGGCGAGGAGAGGATATAACGGACAAAGGCGTTGTTGCCCTCGAAGAGCGGGAGACGCAAGGACTGGTCTTGATAGATGATGCGGCCTGGTCGGCCGTCGTTGTCGTCCCAAACGG
>JAZRVD010000124.1:0-6110 GCA_045598945.1 Bacteroidales bacterium
GGGGGTGGCCTATGAGGTTGAATTTCTCGGTGGGGAAGAGCGGCGTGAGCGACTCGAATGGCACGCGGTCGCGTATCTGTTCGGGCAGCAGGCCGTTGATTTTGTCTATGCGTACCAGTATGAAGTGCTTCTCATTGTCGCGTGCCGGACGTATGCGCCCTTCTATGGTGTCGCCGGTGTGAAGGCCGTAGCGGCGTATGAGGCTGATGTCTACAAAGATGTCGTCGGGCGAGTCGAGGTAGTTGTAGTCCGACGAGCGGAGCAGTCCTCTGCCGTCGTTGCGCAGCTCCAGCACGCCTTCGGCGTCGATGATGCCGTTCATGTCGAATGGGTATTCGCGACGGTTGTTCTGCCCTTTGTTTTGTTCGTTCTTTTGCTCGTTCTTATGTTGCTCGCCTCTTGGCTGCTCGTTTTTGTGTTGTTCGTTTGTCGGATGCTCGCCTTTGGGTTGCTCTTTCGGTAGATGTTCAGGCTTGGGTTGTTCGCTTTTGTTCTGCTCGTTTGCTGGTTGCTCGCTTTTGTTCTGCTCTTCTGGTAGACGCTCAGGCTTGTTCTGCTCGTTTTTAGGCTGTTCTTCTAATGGCTGTCCTGGCTGCTCTTTTTGTACTTGTTCCGGCTTGAGCTGGTCGCCGTTAGACTGTTCTTTTTTGCTGTTTCCTTTTTTGGTGGCCTTGCGGACGGGTGCGGATGCTTTCTTGTCCTCGTTTTGCACGGCAGTGTCTATGGTGGTGTCGGCAGTGTCTATGGTGGTGTCGGCAGGCTTGTCGGCCTTGCCTTTGGTGGTCTTGCGCGTGTTTCTTGTCTTGGGTGCCGGCAGCTCTTCGGTATGTGCTGTTGTGTCGGCAGGCTCTATGGCGGTGTCGGCGGCAGGCTCTTCTTTGGCATTGAAAGTTATGATACGGTGATTTATCAGCTCGTGGTTGGGCTTGATGCTCTCGTCTACGTTAGGCACGTTGAAGGAGGTGATGATGTCGTTGATAGAAGCCTCGTTGTTGCCAGTCTCTGTCTTTGCCTTTGAATTGGGCCTGGGTTGTGGAACGTATGCCTCTGGCGACTTGTCTGCTTTGCGATTGCTTTTCATGTTGGACTGTGCAATCAGTACCGGCTTGATGCGCGTGCGGCGTGGGCGTGGAGTTTCGGAGGTGTTAGGGGTTTCGGCGGAGCTTTCTGGATTGACGGATTGGTGGTCGAGTATCTTGTATATCAGTTCGGTCTTCTCCATGCGCGAGGCGCGGGGGATCTTTATGCTTTCGGCAAGCTGTATGAGTTCGATGAGTGCTTTGGCTTCGAGTTCTGATTTGCTGTACATCATTTATCGGTGTTTCTTTATTATATGTTTTCTAACGATATTATATGTCCCCAAGGTTGTGTCTTAAGGTTTACAAGGCTCGACATGCGTGTGTCAAGCTTTTCCTTGAGATTGTGAGAAAATGTTGTGTTGTAACGGGAGAGATGTCGACACTCTGACTATTGCAAGTGTGTCGCTTTGGTTCTATTTCATTGTTCCCTATTCTCGCCTCGGCATAGCGCAGCATCGTTTGCACTCTGCTTTCGGCTTATCGAAAAATGTGCTGTTGCAGTAGCATTTTTATTGCAAAATCTGCTGTTTTAGCATACAAACTAAGGACATAAGAATGTGGATAAACATTGTTGCTGTGCTGTTATGCACTTTGCAACAGATTGAAAATAAAGTTTTTGAATTGTTTCTTGCATGCTTGCAAGATGTGATGCAAATATACACTTTTTTTTTTGATATTCATGTTTTTTTGTGTTTTATGAGTTGGTGTCGGTGATGTCTAATATTTCGGGATAGAGCTTGGCGAGCTGTTGCATCTGTTTCTGCCTTACGGCTTGAAGGCTGCTGGTGTCGTTGCTGACGTTCTTTTCGTTACTGTCGTTATTGTCGATAGTATCGTTATTGTCGATATTATCGTTATTGTCGATATTATCGTTATTTTCTTTGTTGTCGAGTGCGGCTGTTTGTTGCTGGTACCATTGCAATACCTCTTGGCGGCTTGCAATGTCGTGGCCGTCAAGGCGGCAAAGTTCGTGGCGGTTGAGACTGCGCTGTTCGGCGGCGTTGATGCGCTCTTCGGCGTAGCTGTTGAACCATTCGAAGATCTTGGGCTGGCTGAGGCGTTCGTAGAGCTTGCCGCAGTGGCCGCGGCGCGCCGCCTTGAATACGATGGCTATGTCGTAGAGGGTGAGCCATGGGTATTCGTCAACAAGCTCGGTGGCGCAGGTTACGATGTCTTCTTGGCTTAGCTGGTGGCTCACGCCCAGCTGTTCTTGCAGTTTGGCTATGGCTAAGCAAAGCACCTGGCCTATCTTTATGTTGCGGCGGCGGTATTCGGCAATGGTTGTTATCTTTCTCTCTTCGAGGGCTTGCAGCACCTCGCCGATGCCCTTGAGGGCTCCTTTGCCTTGGGTGATGAGGCTGACGGTGGAGGTTATGAAGTCGGGCTTGTCGGTTACGGGTATCAGGGTGTTGTTCATGATGTTTTTCTGTTTTTTTTGAGGTTTGTGGATGGGTTACCAGTCTATGTTGAAGCTTGTCGTTGTGGTGTGGGTGGGAGTGTTTGTGGTGGCGGTGTGGTTGACGTAGTTGTAGGCTTTGGCGTACAGCTGGTTGAACTGGTTTACAATCAGCTTGACGTCCCAGCGGCTGCGCTGCCAGTTGTCTGCCACGGTGTAGAAGGTGCGTAGTACCACTACCACGGCCTGCACCTCTATGGCGTCGCCGTTGGACTGGCAGAGGCGGAAGGCGGCGAGCAGCGAGGCAATGTCGTTGTGGGTCCATGCCGTAGGGGTGTAGCCTACGCCTTTTATCTCCTGCCAGTGCTGCTGCCATGCCTCCATCATTGCCACATATTCGTCTGTGCCATCTTCGTGCTCCTCGCCGTTCATCACCTCTCCGACTACGGGGCACTGCTCAATCTTTACGGCGCTATTTTTTTCAAAATTTTCTTCCTGCCGCGCTTTTATATTCCCTTTTGTAGGTTGTTTTATTGTCTCTTTTATATTATAGGATAGGGTAGCACATTCTGCTATGGTGGGTGGCACATTTTGCGAGGCTGTGGTAGCATATTCTGCTATGGTGGGTGGCATAATTTGCGTGGCGTGGGTGGCACAATCTGCTATGGTGGACGGCGCGTCCTGCTGCGCTTGGGCTATGGGTGTCGCCTTGTCTGTGGCGAGGCGGTTGCAACGCATCTCGGCATCGGCGGCCATGGTCAGCACCCTTGTGCGAGAGTCGATGTTGCGCAGTGTTATAAGTCCCATGTTGTAGAAGTGCGACACAGCCTTGCTGACGCTGCGTGGCGACAAGCCGGTGCGGAGCGCTATGTCGGCGTTGTTGAGAAAGCAGCCTTTGTAGCCAAAGCCGCCGATGAATGCCAGCACCATCTGCTCGGCGAGGGGTAGCGGCTGCATCCAGTTGTATACTTTTATATAGTTGTTCATGGCAATGATGTTTTAAGAAAAAAAAAGACTACAAAAAAAAGCCCGCAGCACCAATGTAGTGGTGCCGAGGGCTTGGCGTTGGGGGTGTATGGCGGCGGTGAGCGTGGCATAGGGCTATGGGTGTGTTGATGGATTATACAAAGGTGATTGTGCTGTAGGATTAGCTGGCCACAAAGGTGCCAATCTTGATAGAGGTGGACATCAGCTCGCCCGAGGTGTTGCGGGTGGCGAGGAACGCTATCACCGTGTCGCCGCTCCAGATGGCGGGGTATGCCATGTTGAGCTGCTCGTCGTCGCGCACGGCGGCGTTGAGGCTTGCGGTGGAGCTGTTCTTGCTCTGGTTGTAGAGGCATACCATCACTACGTCGGAGGCGAGCAGTTCGGGCGAGGTGCCGGTGTTGTCGGTCCAGGTGATGTCGGCAGTCTGTCCGGTGCCTTGCGCCACGCTGCAGTCGGCGGGGTTGAGCAGCGTGCCTTTGCTGAGGAGCACCTTGTCGTAGTCGATAGAGAGGGCGGGGTAGGTGCCGCTGACGGCGCCGTTGTCGTAGTTGACGCTGATGGCTGCGTTGACCTGCGTGATGGTGGCTGCGAAGTTCTTGAAGCCTACGTCGACGAGTGCGCGGTTGGCAGTGAGGAAGTTGCTGAGCAGGCTGAACTTGGAGCGTGCCGCCTCCTGTGCCGCCGTCTTGGGGTTGTGAACATGCTGGGGAACGCTGCGCATAACGTTGCGACCTTTCCAGAACGAGCCGATGACTGTGCCGACCTTGCCGCTGAAGCCACCGAGGATACCTTGTTTGAATGTTGCCATGATTGGTTGGTGTTTTTGATGGTTAATAACTTGATTTTGAAAGCGCTTTCGTGATGCAAATATACGTTCAAAAACCACCCCTCTTCGTCGTTTGCCGTGTTGGTTGTAGACTATAGGCGGTAGTTGTGGCTACTTGTGGTTGCGCTCCTCGTCGTCGGCATGTGGCGTAAAAGGGGCTGGAGAGGCTTTCTGACGCTGTTCGGCGTAGTAGTCGCTGAGGTCCATGCGTCCCGACGGCAGCACCATGTTGCGGCGCAGCACAAGGTCTATGTCGTCGGCGCGGAAGTAGAGCTTGCGTCCCAGACGGCTGGCAGGCAGCTTGCCGGTATGCACAAAGGTCAGCAGCGTGTTGTACGAAATCTTTAGCGCCTCCATCACCTCTACCGAGTCGAGCCAGCGCAAGGCTCCTTCATCGTTGTTTTTTTTCATAGCAGGATGTATTTTGTTGGTTTGTAACTTTCGACGGCAAAGGAACTGCTTTTTTCGCCTTTTCTTGACACAAAAACACCCTCTGCCGTATGCTGCCGCGCCACTGCTGCGCAGTGGTTTGCTGCACTGCTGTGCAACGGCTCTCCGCCTGCTGGGCAGATGCTGTGCGTGATGAGCCAACAGGGCTGTTGATTAATTTTGTATTGTGAAGAAAGACAGAAATATAGGCTGTTGATAAAATGTTGATAAATATACTTTCATACAAAAGTATAATATTCATAAAAAAGTTTTGTAACTTTGCAGAAAGTAAAATCCTTGTTGCCTATGGCGAAACAACCGCATACCTATGCATGGAGGCCTGGCGCTATCGACTGGACGATGGTGCGCGCCGACCGTGTCAGCGACCATGGGGTGATGGTGTGCGGAGTCTATTTCCCCATAGGCGAGGAGGCCATACGTCGCCACATGCGTGCCATGGGGCTGCCGCTGAGCCAGCAGGTGCATTATCTTGCCGACAGCATGCAGGCGTTGTCGTGCCACAGTGTGGAGAGTGCCGAGGCGCCGCGTCGCATGCTCGAGCGGCTGTGCGAGATGGGCGAGCATCACGCCGCCTTGCTGCAGCGCATCGTCTCCATGGGGCCGCGTCAGGCAGAGGCTCAGCAGTCGCCCATCATGCCCAGCAGCATGCTAATGCAGTGCGTAGGAGCTGCGCCGGTGGCTGTGGCGGAGCCCTGTGTGGGCGAAATGCAAGGCTATGTGGAGACCTTCTCGCTCAATGTGCCGGAGAGCGGCAGGGTGGAGGCTGTGGCTCTCTACGACAACCTCATGCGCTATCATCTGCTGTCGCCTGTCTGCACGCCAGAGCAGCTGTATGCCGCACTGGGCTTCAAGACCAAGCTGCCGCAGGGCATGGTGCCGTGGTCGGGCTTCGAATACGAGCTGAGGCTCTTCCTCGCCACGCTTGTCAAGAACAAGGTTATACGCGCTCGTGGCGGCGAGACATGGCGCGTGGCGGCGCAGCTTTTCATGCCTGCCGACGGACAGCGCCTCTTCACGCCGCGCGGCCTCTGCTCCTCGCGTCCCAAGCGGCAAGCTCCTGAGAGCCATGTCTTAGACTGCATACCCATCAAGTGGTGCAAGCTCAACGACAGGGCATAGACTCGCCGCCGTTCTTTTATGTCTGTAATATCATTTTTTTAGGGAAAGCATATAGCATTGGATCTAATTGTCTATTGCTTGCTTTATGTGCTTTTGCCTTTTCAGGGCGAAAGACAGTTATATGAGTAAGGCGGTGAATGGTCAAACGTAAAACATAAACAGCCACATTTCAACAAAGGAATGTGGCTGTTGTTATGTTTGATTATATGGATTATATCGTCGGGGAATTATGCTGGGTGGAAATTGGCATAAA
>JAZRVD010000125.1:0-9599 GCA_045598945.1 Bacteroidales bacterium
TGGTCGCTCCAATAGGTGTCCAGCACACGTATCTCCGTCATGGTGGGGTTGCGATGCTCCTCGTTGCGATAGTAGCGCTGTATGTGCTGCATGTCGGCAAAGGTCATGGCAAGACCCAGCGAGTTGTAGAGCTTTTGCAGCTCGCCCTCGTCCATATCCTTGAAGCTTTCGAAGAGATGCACGTCGGCAGGCTCGTCGTAATGAAGGGCAAGGGTGGCAGGCTTGGCTTCGTCGGTTATACGACTGTCTACAGGGTTGACGCAGTGCTTCTTGATGGCGGAGCGCTGGTCGTCGGTAAGGCTGCCTTCAACGACGTAGGTTACAGCGGTGCGGATGGTGGGCTGCTCGCTGTCGCATAGCAGTCTTACGCACTGTTCTGCCGAGTCGGCTCGCTGGTCGTACTGTCCGGGCAGATACTCCACCGAAAACACAAAGTCGCCGTCGTGGCAAGGCAGCTGCTCCTCGTAGACATCATCGACAGGCGGCTCGGAGAATACCGTCTGCTTGGCTTGCTGATAGGTGGCGTCGGATATATTCTCCACATCGTAGCGCACCAGCACGCGGACATTGCTCGCCGCAATACCGAGATATTCCGACAGCTCTTGCTGCATCTCGTGCGCCTTGACGGCGTAGTCCGCTTTTTTTTCGACGTATAGACGTCGCACATTGTTGCTCATATATTGTATTTATTTCATTGTCTTGTTGTAGTTCTCTGGGTGCTTGGCAGTAACGTTTTCAAACACCTTCATCAGCACCGGCAGGTCGGCAAGGAAGTCGCCTGTAGGATAAAACGCCTCGCACACCCCCATCTCTTTCTTGGCATAGTCCACATAGGCGGGCACTATAGGCACGCCTGCCTTGACGGCTATGTCGTAGAAGCCGCGCTTCCATCGTTTTACCGCCTTGCGAGTGCCCTCAGGGGTGATAGTCAACGCCAAGTGCTCGTGGGTGGCATAGTAGTCTACAGCCTGTTCCACAAGGCCGTTATGACGGTTGCCACGATCTACGGGTATCACGCCTATCTTGTTGAGGATGCCACGCGTAAAGATGTTGAAGAACTCTTTTTTCATGAATATGCGGAAGTCTACTTCAAGCTTCCACAGGCATGTGGCACCATAGAAGAAGTCCAGCACCGAGGTATGCGGCGCCACCACTATTACGCATCGTTGCAGTTCGGGCCTGCTGCCAGGCTCTGGTATCTTGTAGCGCCAGCCTAAAAGACGCTCTACCATGGCTATCCAAAGTTTTTTCATTCTCTAACGGTTTATTTATTAACGTCCCTTGTACATCTCGTCGTAGTAGCGCTGGTAGTCGCCCGATGTAACGTTTTCGAGCCACGCCTCGTTGTCGAGGTACCATTTCACGGTCAGCTCTATGCCTTCTTCAAACTGCAGCGACGGCTCCCAGCCCAGCTCGCGCTTTAGCTTGGTGCTGTCTATGGCATAGCGTAGGTCGTGGCCGGCACGGTCGGTAACATAGGTTATGAGGTCGAGGTCGGCATCCTCTTTGCGTCCCAGCAGACGGTCAACGGTGCGGATAAGCACCTTTATGATGTCTATATTCTTCCATTCGTTAAAACCTCCTATGTTGTAGGTCTCTGCCACCGCGCCACGGTGAAAGATAGTGTCGATAGCACGTGCGTGGTCTACAACATAGAGCCAGTCGCGCACATTCTCGCCCTTGCCATACACTGGCAGCGGCTTACGATGACGGATATTGTTGATAAAGAGCGGTATGAGCTTTTCGGGGAATTGGTATGGACCGTAGTTGTTGGTGCAGTTGGTAACAATGGTGGGCATGCCGTAGGTGTCGTGGAAGGCACGCACAAAGTGGTCGCTCGACGCCTTGGAGGCACTGTAAGGGCTGTGTGGCATATACTTGAGGTCTTCGGTAAAGAAGTCGTCGCCATACACCTCGTGAGCCGAACGGTCGGAGGCTATGCCTTCGGGGTGGGTGAGTTCGAGAGCACCGTAGACCTCGTCAGTGGAGATGTGGTAGAAGCGCTTGCCTTCGAAACCTTCGGGCAGCGACTCCCAGTAGAGCTTGGCGGCCTGCAGCATGCTTAGCGTTCCCAGCACATTGGTACGGGCAAAGGTGAAGGGGTCCTTGATACTGCGGTCTACGTGGCTCTCTGCGGCAAGGTGTATCACCCCGTCGACATGCTCGCGCTGCATGAGGGCATAGATGGTGTCGAAGTCGCATATATCGGCCTTCACAAAGCTGTAGTTTGGCTTGCTCTCTATATCGGCAAGGTTGGCAAGGTTGCCGGCGTAGGTCAGCTTGTCGACGTTGATTATCTTGTATTCGGGGTATTTGTTCACAAATAGTCGCACCACATGGCTGCCTATAAAGCCCGCTCCTCCAGTAATAATGATATTCTTCATGTTATTTTTGTGTTTTTACTTTACTATTCTCTGCCACAACGCCTCAACGGCATGCTCTATGCCGTTGTCTTCCACGCTGGTGGTAACATAGTCGGCGGCAGCCTTCACGGCGGCGGCGGCGTTGCCCATGGCCACGCCTATGCCGCACTTGCGCAACATGTCTATGTCGTTGCCCCCGTCGCCAAAAGCCATGGTCTCCGAGATGTCTATACCCAAGTATTCGCACACCGCCATCACCGCCTTCGACTTGCTGTTTTCGGAGCTCACTATGTCGCAGAAAGCGGGATGCCAGCGAGGTATGAAGCAGTTGGGCATCAGCTGGCGCAACGAGGCGTCCATCTCGCACTCCACGAGGGCTATTATCTGGTAGTTGTTCTGTTCTGCCATCTCCTCTTCGCTCAGCAGCGGCGGCATGTCAAAGTTTAGCTGCTTGTTGAGGCTTTTCGCCTTATCGTCGAAGTAGTTGGCAAATATCTGCTTGTCGGTAAACGACATGGTGCATATATGATGCTCGCGGGCGAAGGCGAACCATCGTCGCGCATCGTCCTTGGGCAGTGGCCGGCTTACCAGCACCTTGTCGCCGCAAAACACATAGGCGCCCGTCATGGTGATATATCCGTCAAAGCTTACCGGCATCTCTGGCAATATCATCGGCGGCCTGCCTGTGGCCACAAAGGTCTTTACGCCAACACTGTGCAGCCGTTCAATGGCGCGCACCGTGCCGGGATATACGAGCTGGGTGTTGTAGCTTCGCACTGTGCCGTCGAGGTCGAAAAAAGCTGCCTTTACCACTTCCTACATGCGGCTTATGAGTTCTATAAAAAGGTTGGAGAGTTTCTCTGTAGCTTGCTCGGCGGCGATAACTACATCGTTGCCGTCGTTGAGATGCTCGTCGTCGAGATCGTTAGACTGGTTGGTGATAACGCTCATGCCAAATATCTCCAAGCCACTATGACGTGCCACTATGACCTCCGGTATGGTAGACATGCCTGCCGCGTCGCCGCCTATGGCACCGTAATAGCGATACTCGGCGAGTGTCTCGTAGGATGGGCCTGTGCCAGCCACATACACGCCTTCCCTTAGAGCTATGCCCATCTCGCCAGCCACCTCGTGGGCTATGGCGCGCAGGCGCTTGCTGTACACCGTGGTCATATCAGGAAAACGCACGCCGAAGGCGTCGAGGTTGGGGCCTACCAGCGGATTGGGCAGCAGGTTGACGTGGTCGGTGATAACCATCAGGTCACCCACACGATATACTGCGTTGACAGCGCCTGCGGCGTTGCTTACCAGCAGTGTCTTCACGCCCATGCGCGCCATCACGCGTATAGGAAAGGTTACCTCCTGCATGGTGTAGCCTTCGTAGTAGTGAAACCTGCCCTGCATGGCCACCACCTGCTTGCCGCCAAGGGTGCCAAAGATAAGGTTGCCCTTATGTCCCGATGCCGTAGAGGTCTTGAAATGAGGTATCTCGGAATATGGTATCACCGTGGCAGACTCTATGCGGTCGGCAAGATCGCCCAGACCGCTGCCAAGCACTATGCCCACCTGCGGCTTTACACCACAGCGCGAGGCAAGACTTGCCACCGCCTCGTCGATATATTGCATATAAGTATCTTTGTCTATCATATCTATTTTGTTTTTTTATTGTTTGTCATCATCGTCGAGACGTGCGTCGATAAGCTCTTGCAGATAGGCGGCACGCTCGTAGTCCTCGTTGGCCACGGCTTCGTCGAGCTGACGCTGCAGTTCGTCGACAGGCAGACATTCCTCCTCCGCGCCCTTGCTGCGCGGCAGGTTGTGCACCAACGAGTTGATGTCGCAGCCCACCTCTTCCACCAGCTTGCTGTCGGCAAGCAGGGTGCAGCCGGTAAGCAGCGCCAGCACCACGCCGTCGCTGGCACGGCAGTCTACAACCTTGTCGTTGAAACTATCGGTAAGCACAATATTGGCATAGAACACTCCGTCTACCACTCGCTCTATACGCACCTCCTTGAGTGTAAGGCCAAATGCTTCGAGCGAGCTCAACATAAGGTCGTGTGTGGTGGGACGCTGATGCTGCACGCCGTCGCGCGCCACCAGCAACGACTGTGCCTCCATGGGACCTACAAGTATAGGCAGGCTGCGCTCGCTGTCGTCGCACACCGTCAGCATCATTACATAGCTCTCGTTCCGGCTCATGCCATTCCACACGCCTACTTGCGATATTTGAATATACGGCATACTGTTTTTGGTATTATTTCTTTCCAGTCAGATAGTCAACAAGCGCCGCCACGGCACGACCGCGATGGCTTATCTTGTTTTTCACCTCCAAGGGCATCTCGGCAAAGCTCACCGCATAGCGGTCGGGCATAAACACAGGGTCGTAGCCAAAACCGCCGTCGCCATAGCGTTCGGTAAGTATAACGCCGTCTACCCTGCCCTCGAAATAACGTGGCTCGCCATTCTCTATCAGGCACACCACAGTGCGGAAGTCAGCCCTCCTGTCGGTCTTGCCGTCCATGGCGGCAAGCAGCTTGTTCACATTGTCGTCGAAGGAGCAATGCTCGCCGGCATAACGTGCCGAATATACGCCAGGCGCGCCGCCCAAGCTGTTCACCTCCAAGCCGGTATCGTCGGCAAAGCAGTCCATGCCGGTGCGGTCGTACACCCACTGCGCCTTCTGCAAGGCATTTCCAGCCAATGTGTCGGCGGTCTCTGGTATATCGCCCTCCAAACCTATCTCGGCAAGGCTCGCTATCTCCACCTTGCCATCAAGCAACTGTCTAACTTCTTGCAGTTTGTGCTTGTTATTAGTAGCAAAAACAAGTTTTTTCATATCTGCAAAGATAAAGAAAAAAAAGCAATCTCTGCAACAAGCGTTCTTTATCGGCATATTGCCCCGCTGTCTACCTTATTTATCATAAAAAAAGCTATAGCCAAAGGCTACACTGTTGCCAACGCCGTTGATTACAGGACGGAGATATTAATCACCATTGGCAACCATCTTTAGGATAACTTCCAAACGGCTGGCAATATCCACAATATAATGCTCATTTTTGCGACAAGTACCCGCTGTATTGAATTTTTTCATATTATTGTTACAAAAAAGAGCATCGCTCATGACGCATAACAAGCAAGGGCTTTTGCTTTGCAAAAGTAAAAAAAAATCTCATACGCTCGCAAAAAGCTCCTTTCTATAACGTTTTCAAACATCATCATCATGCAGCCAACCTCACAACGTTGCCAAAATTATTGTATCTTTGCAAACTCTTTTTTTTAGTCTCTACCCTCTTTACACCGCATGATAGAACAGAAAATAGGCTTCGACCGCATCCGCAGCCTCGTTGCTTCGGAATGTAGCAACACCATGGCTCGACGCATGACCGACGAGATGTCGTTCTCTACCGACTTCGACCGCATACAGCGCTATCTGCTACAGACCGACGAGATGCGGCGCATCGTCATGTTCGAGAGCTCCTTCCCGTCGCAAGACTTCATCGACCTCACCGACGACCTGATTCCTCTCAAAGTGGGCAACACTGCCATCGAGCAACAGGCTCTCTTCAACCTCAAATGCTCGCTTGCTACGCTCACTGCCTGCCTGCGCTTCCTCCTCGACGACGACAACCAAGACTACCCACAGCTCACCCTGCTGGCTCGGCACGTCAACCTCAACGACAACTTGCTGCGTCAAGCCAACAAGATTGTCGACGACAAGGGCGAAATCTACGACAACGCCTCTCCGGCGCTGTTTGAGATACGCCGCCAGATTATGCGCAAGCGTACCGACGTCGATGCTTCGCTGAGCCGCGCTCTCTCGCACGCCAAGCAAGAAGGCTGGGCACCCGACGGCGCCGAGGTTACCATACGCAACGGCAGAATGGTGATTCCGCTCATCACCTCGCACCGCCGTCGCATCAAGGGCCTCATACACGACGAGTCGGCGACCCACCAGACAGCCTATCTTGAGCCCTCCGACGTGGTGGAGCTAAACAACGACCTCCGCGAACTGGAGTTTGCCGAGAACCACGAGATACAGCGCATACTGCTCAGCTACAGCGAGCTGCTGCGTCCCGAACTGCCCAATCTCCTGGCAGCATACTGGTTTCTGGCACGCATCGACTTCTTGCGTGCCAAGGCACGCGTGGCTCTGTCTATGAACGCCGGCATGCCTCTGCTCGCCAACACAGCCAAGATAGACTGGCTCGACGCACGCCACCCACTGCTATACCTGCAACGCGAAGCCGACGGACACCGCGGCAACGAGGTTGTACCCTTCAACATCACCCTCGCCGACCCCCAGCGCATACTCATCGTCTCAGGCCCCAACGCCGGCGGCAAGTCGGTATGCCTCAAGGCTATAGGTCTGATACAATACATGCTGCAATGCGGCATGCTCGTGCCTTGCCGTCCCACATCGGAGTTTGGCATCTTCGGCAGCATATTCATCGACATCGGCGACGGCCAGTCGGTCGACGACGACCTCAGCACCTACTCCTCGCACCTGCAAAACATGCGTCAGCTACTGCAGCATGCCGACAGCCGCACTCTCTTCCTCCTCGACGAGCTGGGCAGCGGCACCGAGCCACGCTCTGGCTGCGCCATTGCCGAAGCCATGCTCGAAGAGCTCGACAGCCGCGGCTCCTTTGGCGTAGCCACCACACACTATGCCGACCTCAAGCTCCTCGCCGACACCCACCCTTCTATCGTCAACGGCGCCATGCTCTTCGACACCGACAGGCTCAAGCCACTCTATCAGCTCTCCATAGGGCACCCAGGCAGCTCTTTCGCCTTCGAGATAGCGCAGAGCGTAGGATTTCCGCAACAGCTGCTCGACAACGCCGCCGCCAAGGTGGGCAACGCCATGCTCAACTTCGAACACCAGCTGCAGCAGCTCGAAGTTGACCGCCGCAAGGTGGCGGAACAGCAAGCACAGGTAGACGCTGCCGACAAATTCCTCGCCGAAGTGATAGCCAAATACGAAAATCTCAACAACGAGCTGCAAGAGCAGCGTCAGCAGTATATCAGCCAGGCGCGACAAGAGGCACGACAGATAATAGCCGACGCCAACCGCACCGTCGAAAAGACCATCAGCGACATCAAGACAGCGCAAGCCGAAAAAGAGCAGACCCAGCTTGCCCGTCAGCAGCTGCAAGCCCACGCACAGCAACTTGCCGAAAGCCAGCAGCACGACATAGAGGTGCTGCGCCATGCCACCTCGCAACCTGCCAGCAACGGCAAACAACGCCGAAAGCAGAAACAGCTCGGCACACCGCAACAGCAAACAGTCTCCGACATAGCACCCGACAAAGAGATCACGCCAGGCACCATAGTGCGCATCGACGGACAAGAGACCTACGGCGAAGTGGTAGAGATAAAAGGCAGCAAAGCCGTCTTGCAGAGCAACAGCCTTACGCTCACCATAGCCCTCAACCGCCTCACCCCCACCAACAAGCAGCACCTGCCTGCCGACAAAAGCAGCCGCAAGACCACCACTTATCAGTCTATCTACAACGAACTCGGCGAAAAACGCAAAAGCTTCAACCCCACCCTCGACCTCCGCGGTCAACGTGCCGACGAAGCCCTCGCCAACCTCCAGCACTACATCTACGACGCACTTCTGCTCAACGAACGAGAACTGCGCATACTCCACGGCAAAGGCAACGGCATACTTAAACAGGTACTCCGCCAGTGGCTGCAAAGCAGTCCCGACGTGGCATCCTTCCGCTCCGAACATGTTGAATTTGGCGGTGATGGAATAACTATCGTTACACTGCAATAAAAATAAAAATTGCATTACATAATAAAAAACGTATCTTTGCAAATTGATAAAAAACCTACAGCAATGAAAAAACTACTCATCCCTATCATCGCAGCACTGCTACTCTGCACCAGCTGCAAGAAAGAATACTTCGAGACCAACGTTACCAATATCAACGGAGACCTCGTATATGTAGAATACGAAGAGATAGCTCCCGGCGACTGGATTGAAGACAACACATACTACGAAGAATCGCACACCACCAACTTCCTCTATCACGACTACTACAACGAATATATCGACAACGTGCTGATAGAAAAAGGCTTCTGCTTGGTCTATGCCATCCTTGAAGAATGCGACGTGCCTCTCACCCACCACTACACCTACTACGACAATGCCGGCCAGCCTCACGAAGCCCTCATACGCTACGACGTATTCAAGAACACAAACTCAGACGAAGCAGGCTCTATCCGCATATATGTAGAATGTCCCGACGGCACCTACGACCTCTTCAGAGCAAAATGCGGCATTATAGGCTTCAAATACTGCATGATGATTATCAACGAAAACATCTAAATAGTTTCACCATTTCCTGCATCAAAAAAAGAGCAGCAACAGTCTCACATCCGTTGCTGCTCTTTTTTTTTGCCTAATGACGTAACAATCAAAAATGTTATGCTTAATAAGCTTTACTGCACCATTGCAAACAAAAAAAGGGAACTCTTTAACACCGCCTACAAAAAAAAATTCAGCGAATAAAAGTGCTATGAAATAGAGGCTATTATAAAATACAATGTCTCCCTCTCGGGAGACCAGGAAGTGTCACGTTTCACGGATTTCTCCATAAGCGGTGTCGCCTTTAAAGATACAAACTTTTTTATAAACTCAAATAAACGAGATATAGAGCCCCTTCTCACCACCATCGTTTACTATCACCTTTAATGCGGCAAAACGGATAATAGAGAATAATATTTTGTGAGATAGTGGTGGCTTTTTGAGAACCTTATACGTCGTTGCACAAAGCTACTGCTGTATTTATTCTTCTTGATGAAAGAAGTTGAAAATTTGGCGGGCTTTGGCGGGGCCTACAAACTGGGCGAGGTCTTCGTAGGCCTGAAGCTGTATCTGCTTGACGCTGCCATACTTCAGCAGCAGGTCGGAAGCTGTCTTGGGACCTATGCCGGGTATGTCCGTAAGCTGGGTGCGGATAGTGCCTTTGCTGCGCTTCTGCTTGTGGAAAGAGATGGCGAAACGGTGCACCTCGTCTTGTATCTGCTCAAGAAAATGAAACAACGGGTCGTTGGGGCGTAGACCTACCTCGACAGGCGGAAAGCCATAGAGGAGCTGCGAGGTGCGGTGGCGGTCGTCTTTGGCAAGTCCGGCAATGGGTATGTCGAGGTGCAACTGGTCGACAATAACCTTGCGCGCCACCTCCATCTGACCTTTGCCACCGTCGACGATGAGCAATTCGGGCA
>JAZRVD010000126.1:0-9378 GCA_045598945.1 Bacteroidales bacterium
TATTATTGCATTATCCTTCGATTGTAGAAGAGACAGTCAGCTACATACCTCCTCGTATAAAAATAGAGATCAGTTGCCTTTCGATGGATGAACCATCAGAGGAGCGAGACATCCGTTCACTCATCGGAGAAACATTCAAAGGTGAGGACACAGACGCAGATTGCAAGATTCGAACCGTTGTACCAACCCGTACTTTCCTTGAAAAACTATTCTTGTTGGCTGAGGAGTTCCAGAAGGATAAGCCAAGAAGCGTTCGCATGTCACGTCATCTCTATGATATTGAGAAGTTGATGGACACAGTATATGGCAAGGAAGCATTGACAAACAGCACTCTGTATGATGCCATTGTGGAACACCGCAGAACGTACTATGCTCTTAAGTACGTCAACTACGACCTTCACAATCCTTCTACTATCAACTTCATGATTCCTGACCAAGAACATGATGCCTGGTTGCAAGATTATGCCGACATGCGACGTTTCTTCATTTATGGAAAGTCTCTTGAATTCGATGCACTGATGAAGAGAATTGAAGATTTGCAGGAACGTATAAAAGGGCTTTACCATAATAACAAGCAATAGTTATTACAAACGATTGAGCAACCGCATACGTACGAATCCAAAGGAAATTTCTAATGAAGACTATGAAATGTTGCAAGCTTTACGCTTAACTTATAAAGAACCTTTGGCAATAGTATTTGATTCTTTGTACAAAATTGCTCATAAAGTCAACGAGAATAGCATCTGTACATACAGGATTAAACGAATAGAATAGATTATTAGTAAATTAATTCGTTTTAAAGACATAGAAGTGCAACGTGCTTCAGATATTGCAGGATGCAGATGTATAATGCCAACAAACGAAGATGCGATTCGATTGATTGAATTAATAAAAAAGCAAGAACAACATCTGCCTTTTTTTTATAAAGGGCGAAAACGATTATATCACAAAGCCCAAAGAAAAAAGGATACCGTTCTGTACATCTAAACGTACAAATGAAAGATGAATCAAAGAAAATAATTATTACTGTCCGATAAACTTTTTGATAAAAGAGAAAAAAAAGGGCTGATTTATACAAAAAATACTCACGAAAATGTCAGACTCATTATCTGATAACACAAAAGGATAATGAGTGTGTGGAGGAAGGAATAGATATAGCATAATTCTTTACTATCAATGGATTAAACTATACGATTTGTGATTTAGCGGACAGTGATGATTGTTATTTGCGATTTGTCAAACAGTGGTAATTTGTAATTAACGCCCCAACGGGGCAATAAGCCTTCAGCCCAGGGCGGCACCCTGGGTGTTATCGCCCGTCAATCCTCGCCCTGTAAGGGCAAAAGCACTATCCATACTTAGTTCTACAAGTAGCTTGCAAAGACGTTGGAGTTTCTCTGGATTAGCAACAACAGTACGTATTTTATTGATGTACTATATCAACATGGAAGTTTTCCTCAATATGATGCTGACATGCAAAAATACTCACGAAAATGGCAGACTCACCACCTGATAACACAAAAGGATAATAATAGGTGGCTTGCCTAAAACACAAGTATAGCGTAATTTCTTATTATCAATGGATTAAACTATACGGTTTGTGATTTAGCGGACAGTAATAATTCCTTTTTTACTTTTTCCCCCTCTATCGTTATCTATTCCCTCTATTGCAACCTATCGCCCTCTATCTATTCCCTCTATTGCAATCTATTCTCTCTATCCTCTCTTCTACCTTTTAGTTCTAATTTTCTATAAAAAAAGCATGACTGTTAAAAGTCATGCTTTTGTGTTATGTAGTCGTTTGTTTTTAATTTTTATTGCCCATCCTCTTTTACTAAACGGAAGAAAGCGGAGATCTCTTCTTGGTCGAGTACCATGCGAACGTCAAATTCTTTCTCTTGCGAAAAATAGCCTTCTTTCTCGCAGCGCAGTATTATGCGTACATCGCCTGATGTCTCGTAGGTAAGGCCTTTTATGTCAAGAGTCTTTGTTGCTTCGTATGGTGTCGTTGTCAGGTATTTGTTGTTGGTGCTTTTCACATCGGGTGTCTTCGAGACTACGCGCCAGAATACGTCTGCTCCCAATGGACGGGACTGTATCTCCCAGCGTACTACAGAGTTCTCAAGTACTGTATTGCCACGTCCCTCAACTTGTTTTGTGGGTTCTTCTTGGGCAAGTTTGGGTTGCATGAATATTACGTAGCTGTTCTGTTCTGGTTTCATCATTGCACCGGTAGCGGCATCGACAGCAAAACCAGGTATGGCGCCTAAGACGATGTTCCAAAGGGTGGTGGCGTTAAATTTTTTGTTTATCTGTACCGTGCCTTGGTGTGTTGTGTTTTCTGCTTTTATGGTGGATGCACTGAATCCTCGTTTTACTTTTATTTGGGTTGGCCCATTAATATAAAAGCTTGTGCCGTCTACATTTGCCTGTGCTGGCATGCCGTTTGACGTAGAGACAGTAACCTTGGCTTTGCTTCCAGAAAATATTGTTGCACATGATGTGAACAAGGGAAGAATCATGAGGATGATAATGTATGTTTTTGTTTTCATGTTGTTTGTCTGTTTGGTTTCAAAGGCTGTATAGTTTATCTATGAATAGGTCTATGTCGGCAATACCTTTTTTCTGTTCTATTATTTTGCCTTTGTTGTCGAGTATTATGAATGTTGGAATAGCCTCAACGGAAAGTGCCTTTACAGGTGATATGCCGTTTGTATCGGCAACACAGACTTGCATATATTGTATCTCGTTTTGCTCCACAAAGTATTTAGTATAGTCAATGTCATCTGTTAGTGGTATGCAGAAGATTCCTATTTCTGTTGCATTCAGCCTATTTTGGAAAAATTGCTTACAGTATTTGCATGTTGGTGCCCAAAATATAAGCAGATTTACTTTATGGTAGCTTAGAGTGTCTATGTTTATGGTTTTCTCTGTTTTCATGTCGACTAAGTTTTGCGACAGTATGGCCTCGATATCAATTTTGGTTTGTTTTTGTTTCATCAACTTTGCTGATATCCGAGGTTGGAGAACCGCGCCTGCTATATAGCCCATAATAAGTATCGTGGCATATATGAGGCACTTTGTTTTTGAGACTTTTTTCATTATTTGCATGAACAATCGCCATTAAGATAACGATAATTGCTGTAGCCGCTATAGTAGCACATTGATGAACACTCAGTTTCATTTGATGCACTTCCGATACGGGTGTAGCCAATGCCTGTTACAGCTTCTACTTCGTCTTTATCACATGACGCAAAGATGAAAGGTATAGCCATTAGACTAATAATACATGTTATTTTAATAATATTCTTCATTGTGATTTCTTGCCGGTTATATACCGTTGGCTCATCGGTTCTTGTTTGTTTTTGGGCTCGTTGCCGTTTTTTTATGCCGATATTAGGTTTGTAGTACACATAAAAAGAGCGTGGCATCTCCGCTATATTGGCATCTTTTCGTTCTCTTCAACGTCTCCCCCAACCAATAGCAACGTTACAATCCCACGCCAGCCGACGTGAGCGGCGTCGCTTTACTTCTTGGGTAGTCTGCAGGAAGTGTCGAAGTTCCAAAAGTCCCAAAGTATAGCTACTTCGCTTTTTTCTATTCTTTGATGTGTACTGCGTTTCTATACGTTATTTTTCATTGGCATCTGTTTTCGTTAATACTACATTTATACTTTTTTTTATTTCGTTGATTGTGTGTTTGGCATGGCGTTATTACCGTCTACAGTTTTTTCTTGCATAGGTATAACGTATTTGTTTTGTTCTGGTTTTGTCAGATTGCCCGTAGCCGCATCTATGAGGACTGCTGATGTTGTTACCAAAATCCCCATCAATGCTCCCATGCCAAACGTCATGCTGCTGATAGCACCGCTGGAAACTCCTAATAAGATGTTTAGAAGTGAGTTAAGGTTGATTTTTTTATCTATGTCTATTGATCCTTCGGACGTCTCGTTCTCTGCTGTAAGGGTAGATGTGTTGAATTGATTTTCTACGTTGAACATTTCGCCCACCTTCACTTCTGTTGGACCATAGATGTTATACTTTCTTCCGTCAATGTCCGCAGTTGCTGGCTGGCCATTTGAGGTTGTTACCTCTATGTTATTTGTTTTGGCTGAAAATATGGTTGCACAGGAGGTGAAGATTGGGAAGAGCAGGATTATTATAAAGTATTTTTTTGTTTTCATGCCTTTTCCAGTAGTATGATGATATTGAGATAAATCAAAGCATAGTATTGGGACTTATTCGCCTTCTTTTACCAAGCGGAAGAAGGCGGAGATCTCTTCTTGGTCTATTACCATGCGTGCGTTGAATTCTTTTTCTTGCGAATAGTAGCCGTCTTTCTCGCAGCGCAGTATTATGCGTACGTCACCTGATGTCTGGTAAGTCAGCCCTTTTATATCAAGAGATTTTGTCGCTTCGAATGGGGTTGTTGTCAGGTATTTGTTATTGGTGCTTTTCACGTCGGGTGTTTTGGAGACCACGCGCCAATAGACATCAGCTCCTTGTGGGCGGGATTGTATCTCCCAGCGTACAATAGTTTGCTCAAGAGCTGTTGTACCCAATCCCTCAACCTGTTTGGTTGGCTCTTCCTTTGGTTGGATAGGTGTATAGACGGTGGTAGCTGTTTTTGTCGTTCCGCAGCTGATAATTGTTGCTATTGTGGCACTTATTAATAGTATGCTAAATAATCTTTTTTTCATCGTTCCTTTTTTGTTGGTTGTCAATTGTTTGATTTTTGTGCCTTTGTATTATGCACATAAAAAGAGCGTGGCACTTTCGCTTTCATTGGATCTTTTGAGGCCTTCGACTTGCCTGACTACCCTAACTACAACGAGTAAAGCCCACGCCTATTGACGGGAGCGCCGTTGCCTTACTCTTGGGTAGTCTTATTAGAAGTGTCGAAGTTCCAAAAGACCCAAAGTATTGCTACTTCGCTTCTTTTCTATTTTATAATGTGCATGGTGTTTCTATGCGTTATCTTTCATTGGCATCTGTTTTCGTTATTACTGCGTACTATTTTTCGCTTTGCAAAATTATAAAAATATTTTATTTTGACAAAATTTTCATCATTTCCGCCTTTTTGATTGCATGGCATATCTGGGTTAGCAATAATATGGATTATGATTTTCTCTTAGCAAGGAGGTCATTAAGACGTTTTGACGAAGGTGTCTCTTTGCTGATATTTGTATATGTGCGGGAAAACATGTAATTTTGTATGCAAAATTGTATCTTGATTGTGGCGGCGGATAGAGTATGTAAAGTATGTTATGATAATATATCATGGTTCGTTAAGCGTAATATCTACTCCCTCTTTTGGACAGGGTAAGTCGTACAATGAATATGGCTTAGGTTTTTATTGCACTGAGAGTTTGGAACTTGCAAAAGAATGGGGGTGTGCTGTAGGTAAGGATGGCTATGCCAACAAATATGTGTTGAATACTGATGGTCTAAATATCCTCTACTTAAATGATGAAAAATACCATATCTTGAATTGGATGTCGATATTGTTAGAAAATCGTACATTCAACATCTCTGAGGGTGTTTCGAGTCGTGCAAAGCAGTATATATTAGATCACTTTTTGCTTGATTATAAAAAGTATGACTTGATTATTGGCTACCGTGCAGATGATTCATATTTTTCGTATGCAAGTGATTTTTTAGAAAATACTCTCTCTTTGGAGGATCTGAGAAAGGCTATGAGGTTGGGAAAGTTGGGAGAGCAAGTTGTGCTAAAAAGCAAGAAGGCCTTTTCTGCGTTAACTTATGTGGAGTCTCTTCCTGCTTTGGCTGTGGAGTATTTCGAGAAATACAAGGAGCGTGACGTAAGGGCTCGTCATGAATATAGAGAGCTGAAAAATAAATCGTATCCAGAAGAGGGTACATTCATTATGGATATTATCCGTCAAAAATGGGAAAACGATGATGCGCGCTTATATTGAATCGTATCTCAAGGACGTGATGCGGAATATGGGTGTCATGGCTCATTTTTGTATCAACGAATACGGCTTGAGTCCTGAGTCTTTTTCTGTTCTTTTTGCAAATAGCTATGTGGCAGAACAGATTTCAATGGGTAACCCACGTTTCCTTGCAGGCTTGTCTGGCAGGGAGATGGCAGACATGTTAATTGAGTCTTCTGCTGGGAACGTATCCAAGTCTTCTGTCTCGGATAGCTATTGGGTAAGTCCTGAGTATTGGGCTGGATGGGTCTTGGCGTATTACCAGTGGTATTCTGCCAAGAGTTTTATCCAGATGTATGCCGATGGGCAGACTTATGATAAGGTTTTGATGATGTATCACCCTATGCACGAGGCTGATCTTGCTAAGGTGGTCGAGATGATGGAATAAAATATTTTCGGATATTTTATTCTATGGCCTTGACTCTTGTGATGCCATATTTCTTTAGCTCGCTTTTCTTTATCTCTATGTATATCAGAAGGTCGTCGAAGACGATGTAGCTTCGTCCGTTTATCTTTATTATTCCTACGGGGTCGTCTAATTTTACGTTGTCGAATGCTTCGTTGATGCTCTTGGGTATTTTGAAGTATTCGTCGTTGTTGGGTATCTCAATATAGATGTCTGTCTGGGTAATGGCGTATAATGTGGAATAGGTGGTGTATCTCGCCTTTTCGTATTTGTCGACAATTTTGCACGAGTCTATCATTGCTTCGTATGCTGCTTGTGTTTTTTTGTCGGTTACTTTTGTGAGTGTTAACGACGGTCTCCAGTGTTTGGACGGTATTATCCTTTGCATCTCTATTTTTGTAGGTGCGTAGCAATTAGGCATGTTGGAGAGGTACCATACTTGATCGTAGTCGCTGTCAGTCTTCCCTTCTATTCTATGAAGCATTGCTTCGGGGTGCAGGACGTATACGGTCATTTTGTCGTTGCCGGTGTCTAATGGCAGAAACATATAGCGTGTGTATTCAAGGTTGTTTTCTTTGTCTTTGTATATTTTCACTGCTTCCATCAAGTCGTCTTCCTGGTTTATTATCCAGAAGTTTGTCCCTTGCAGTTTTCCGTCGTTCTCGTTCCAGTAGCCGCTAAGCTCCAGTGGTATAATGTTTTTCCTTATCTCTGCTCCAGTCTCGTACATGTTGTTGGGTGTTTGATAGCTCTCAAAGCAGTTGAGTATGGACGCAGTGTGATACCATAGCTTCAGCCGGGTCTTTTGTGGCTCGTTGCTGGCTCGTATTATTGCTGGCTGGATGTCGATAAGTGTGCGGTCTATTGTAAAGTTTGTGATCAATTGTATTGTCTTGTTGTAGGCTTCTGTTATGTTCTCTACGTCGCCGTCTTTCGAGTCGTATCCAGGTATTGCTTTTAGTAGCATCAGTATTATGAATGGCACATCTATCTCTTCGAGCATTATTCTGTGGTACAGTTGATTTCTTTTCTTTGTCGATGTCGATTTGTTCATGGACAGGTAGTAGTATTGCAATAGCTCAAGTGCTATTGCTGTCGGGTCGTTGCGGCGGCTCAAGTTCTCTTTGTAGAATTGCCATGCTCGTTTGTAGTTGTCCAACAGCTCTTCAAAGGTGAAGGTGTTCTCTATCTCTTGCTCCGCCTCTATCTTTAGGTCTCGGTATGCCGCCCTCATTTTCTGAAATGTTGAATAGCATCTTTTTATGCCGTTGTTGTGTATGGAATGATTGTCTAAGAAGTCTTCCAGTTCTTTTAATGTGTTATATATCAATCGTGTGTTGGCGATGGTTGTCAGTCGTTCTTCGTATACTTTTGTGTCGTTTTTTATCATTTCTGTATTTTTTTTGCAAAATTACGTTTTCTTGCCATGCCTGCCTATTTTTATCGCTTTTTTTTTACATTATTCTTTCTTTTTGTTGGCGTATTGTGGTATACTACAATACATGGCCCTGTTTTCTGGTCGTTTTACAGTTATACCGTTATATTTCTTTGTATGTCGTTGCATTGTCTTTTGCAAAAAAAGATGTATCTTTGCATTTTACTGTTTTGTCGGCAACGACGTTATATATTTTTATTTTATGCAAACTGTTACTCTTGGGCGTTCGGGACTCGTAGTCCCTAAGAATGGTTTCGGCTCTTTGCCTATTCAGCGTATCTCGCAGGATGCCGCCGTGCGTCTTATCCATCGTGCTCTCGATGGTGGCATGTATTATTTCGACACTGCTCGTTTCTATACCGACAGCGAGGAAAAGCTTGGCGAGGCGCTTTACGACCGTCGCGACAAGGTTGTTATCAGCACTAAGACGGGTGCCGAGAATGTTGCTGATTTCTGGAAGGATTTGGAGACGAGCCTTCGCATGTTGCGTACTGATTATATCGACCTCTATCAGTTCCATAATCCCGCTTTCTGTCCTCGTCCGGGCGATGGTACAGGTCTCTACGAGGCCATGACGCAAGCCGTCGAGCAGGGCAAGGTGCGTCATATAGGCATCTCCAACCATCGTTTTACCGTGGCGCAGGAAGTTATCGAAAGCGGCTTGTACGAGACGTTGCAGTTCCCCTTTTCTTATCTTGCATCCGACAAGGAGATGCAGCTTGTCGAGGGGTGCCGTTCGCACGATATGGGCTTTATTTCTATGAAGGCTCTCGCTGGCGGACTTATCAACCATGCTGCTACGGCATACGCTTTTCAGGCTCAGTTCTCTCATGTGGTGCCTATATGGGGCGTACAGCGCGAGTCGGAGCTGGACGAGTTCCTCTCTTTCCAGAACAACCCTCCTGTCATGACCGATGAGATGCGTCAGCGTATTGAACACGATCGTCTGCAGTTAAGTGGCGATTTCTGCCGTGGGTGCGGCTACTGCCAGCCATGTTCTGCTGGCATAGACATCCAGGACTGCAATCGTATGTATCTCTTCCTTCGTCGCGCTCCTTACGAGGTCTATCTTACCGATGAGTTCTACGAGAAGATGAGCAAGATAAAGGACTGCATACATTGCAACCATTGCAAGAATCATTGTCCTTATGGTCTTGATGTGCCTACGCTGTTGCAACGCAACTATCAGGATTTCCTCGAGCATTGGGAACGTCGCGACGAAATTTTCGCCACCTCTAAGAAAGATAAATGAATATGAAGAAAGACCTGCTTGTCAGGTCTTTCTCTTTTTTTCTATATTCAGTACTGTTGCATTCCCATCGGCCACTCTGAATTTCACCTCGCAGTCTCCATAGTCCATGCCGTATGTCCTGTCTGGATCGTTGTGGTATTGCGGACGTGGGTCGTGGGCAAGGATAGATAGCAATGGCTCTCTAAGTTCCTGAGGTAGCTTGTTTAGCATCGATTCGTTGCAATCTACCTGTAGCAGCTTCTCGGCAGGTTGTGTGGCAAAGCCGCTGCGTGCCGATGGATGGCTGTCGGTGTATGGCAGGTAGGGCTTGATGTCGAAGATGGGTGTGC
>JAZRVD010000127.1:0-12321 GCA_045598945.1 Bacteroidales bacterium
AACTTGAGTTTAGCAGCACAAAGTTACAAACCTTTTGGGAAAGGGCAAATGTTCTTTCCCTTTTTTCTTGCTCACACGTATACGCGTTAGGATTCAAGTTTTATCGGACAGCAATAGTTTAATATAACAAACATCTCGCAAGAAATCTTATACTTTCCCTTATTTTTCTTGATTTTTTGCATAAACCTTGAATACTATACGAAAAGAATCTTCTGTATAACTTGTACTTGTAATCTTAAAAGAACCAATCTCTTTGGTTGATTCAACATGCTGACCAATGCAGGGACAGATGTCATAATCGCCAATGCGAACAATACGAAGTGTCTCGCTTGCATCCTCGGGCAGTTTGTCTTGGGGATATTATCGCGAGTCACGAACTCGTACGTTACAGGCAAGTCCATTTAGATAAGCTCGTTCATCTTACGTTCTATCTCTGTTATTTCCAGCAACTTTCAAGATTATTCTATCTCGGCGGTAAATGTCTTGCCGTTTATCTTGATTTCAATGTCCAGTTCTGGTGAGCGGGCTTGCCCTGAGTTTTGTCGAAGGGAATCTATAGTCAATGAGTTTATACGTTCTTCAATTCGTCAACCAATGCACGACAAGTCTTATATTTGGTTTGCAAGTCTTCCTTGGCTTGTTTTACCTGTTCATGTCCACCAATGTTGCACGCACGCTTCAGGTATTGACACATCTCCTGGTAGGTTTTACGGTTGCGATTGTAGGTGTGCATCAAACCATAGGCGTACTTGATATACATAGTGACCAGTTCGTTGGAATACTTTGGCACCAGATACGACTGGTAGTGGGTGATGGTGTGAATGTTCCTGTCCTTGCAAATGTACTCATACAGTTTGTCTGTCCACCCCTCACGAGCACAGATGTCAGCATATTTTTCTTTCCTCAGCGTCTTTGCCTGTTTTGCTAAACGAAGAGTAAAGTTAGCCCAATCTTCTGCAGGAACAGTATCTTTCAGCAATTGGTAGAAATCACCAGGTATGTTGAACGCATTAATATAGAGCAGACTTGCATATTCAATGATTACCTCCTTGTTGCCTTCTTTCTGAGCGGCTTTTACCATCCAGTCACGCCATGTGCTTACTAAACCTGGACGTTCCTTCTTGTCCTGCTTTATGCCGTCTTTGCAAAGTTTGTAGGCAAGCTGGAAATCGCTTTTCCCAATGGCATCCCGAATGGCATCTTCCCTGAACTCTGTCACATGCAAGTTCTGCAACTTAAATTCTTCGCCAGCCTTTACCCCGTGCCATTTAGTCACAATCTGGCGCTTTATGCTCATCATCCTTTGCTCATAAAAGTCCTTGTCAAAATGCTTGTCCATCGTTTCGGTGAGTTCTTTGTATTCCTCGTCGCAGTTAGCAAGGTCTGCAAGGAAATAATACATATCAACATGCCAATCCCAGCCGTCAAACATTTTTTCCTTTATGCAGTTCCTGCATCTATCCATGAATGCCTGTCTGCTATCTTCGTCAAGGGTGCAAACGTTAGGATTAACAAGTGCATAAAGCCCTTGTATGCCATCGTCCATAATCATGCCGAGATAACCCATACTGTCATCCGAATGGTTAATGCTATTGATGCCATACTCCAAGATTGTGAAGTAGATGTCTATGGCACCCTTGTAATTGCCAGCATCACGCAGTTCTGCTGCAGCTTCGGCAACCTCCGATACAACAGAGGACAAATGCGACTGACTTCTGAGATTTATCCATCCCGATTCTTCATCGTCTGCATATAGAAAAGCATTAATCAACTGACTTATGTATGCGTCGGCGGAATCCCCTTGCATGAAATATTTCTTGAATTCTGTCATGAAGTTGTCAAGCACCTCCTGGATTCCTAACTGCTTGCTGACGAAACTTCTTAGTTCCTTTTCTGGTATTTGTTTCAGTACGTCCTTGACGGACAACTTTTTTTTCTTCTTTGTCATATATTTGTCAATATCAGTATATTAGTTAACTTGAAATGTTTGATTTTATTACCTTTACTGGTTGTTCACTCCATCATTCTTTCGTTTCTTAAAAATTGGAAGAGCCCCATGAACACGTAGCCATCCTCATCGGTATAGGTGGCAATGTCGTCTCCCACGATGACAATCTTCTTGAAACCCTCAACCTCCTGCACTTCGTCCAGAAAGACATAATACGATTCGTCCTCGCTCGTTATGCGTTCACGGAGGTACGCCTTCAAGTTCTTAGGGTCAGTCAAATCCTCGGTGTCCACAAGATCGTCCGTGTCGAAAGTCATCAGGATGATGTTTTCCTTCGGTACGCCTTGTACGATAAGCCAGTCGGTATAGATTCTGCTCAGCAACCACGATTTGCCACATCTTCTGGAACCCGTAATTACCTTCACCTCACCATTGTCGCGCCTGTTTATCAGCTTTTCGAGGTAAGTTTCTCTGTTGATATATTGACTCATAATGACTATGATTTTATTTATCCAATTCGGAATTTACTGCAAAGTTACATGATTTTCCGAATTCACAATCACAAGTCACATTATTTTAATGTTTTTACATCAATTTCCATGATATTCTTAAACAGATGAACGCCAGAGGTGTCAACTATCAAAAAGCACCAATGAGGTGAGTCGCTGGTGCTTTATCGCTATTCTATGATGCTTTCGCTTTCGTCGTTCTGCTTTGCTTTGTTGCTCAGCACGCATTCCTTGCTCGTGTGTTGCGTAACAATAAACGCAGAAGGATATGCAACTAGCACATCCTCCTGTTTAGTTTTTTAACTTTATCTCTCAATCAACTATTTCATGAAATTATCAATTATGAGTTTTGTATTTGAAGGCAGGTCAGTCATACCAATATCGAGTTTCTGTACACCCATTCCTTTAAACCAATTAGTCAGAATTTTTTTCATCTGTTCTTGATGATTAGCGTTGTATGGATTCACTTCTAGTATCAGTACTTCTAGATCTTCAAGTCCATTGCGAGAGACAATTAGCCCTGAGTTAGGATTCTGAAGGGTTTAGGAAGAATGTAGCTATAGTTATTCCCTTTTTTTTGTATGTTGTTTTTGTCGTAAATATAACCATCTGTAAGGATTACAATAATGTTGCGTGCATTTTTCTTAATACAGTACGTATCAACCTGCCCTTTAAAGAACCCCCAAATATCACTGCCTACCCAGTTCTTTTGTTTAAGTGTTGTATTATATATTTGTGTGAGGCTTTTGTTGAATTTTCCTTCAAATTCAGTTAGAAGTTTCTTTTTCTCAGCGGGTTGAGCCTTACTCAGATCAAGTTCAAGATCATTAGATAACAAGCTAATCTTTGGATCATTAGGGGAAGGATAGAAGAATACTTTAATTCTATCGGTAGAGGGAAGTATCTTTTGCGACACAGCATGATTCTTGACAATTGCTGCCATGTATTTTACGATTTCTATATCTCGCTGTGCCTGACTTGGTGTCATTGGGCGTTCAAGACGATCTGATAAATCCAGATAAATAGATACATTAAGCGCTTTGTGGTAATTTGTTTCTGATGTGGCTTTTCCGTTGTTTTCACCATTTTCTGTTGTGGTTGATCCGCCACACAAGGGCATTGCTACACCGATGAGTGTAGCAATAAACAATCTTAAAAATTTATTCATACTATTCTACTTCTTTTATTGTTTCTACCATATTGTTGAATTTGTCTGTCGCCTCCTGCTTTTCCATTTCTGACTTATGTTTTTGCCTGTTTATACAGTGTACTTCATCGGGTGCTTACGTTTTATTAACCACTATCTGGCGGCATCACACACCAGCTGTTACAATGGCCGGCCATCATTGTCCGATACATATAGCATAGCCACTGTTGCCACAAAATTGGGAGATGACGCACCAGCTACAAACTGCCGCGAGCCTCGTTCCACACAGCCTCGTCGAGAGAGAGATGAGCCTCAGCAGCCTTCTTGGCCACCTTCGAGAGCCATGACTCGTAGCAGTATATCTCAACGACCTTCTGCTTCACAGCCTTGTCAAGCTCACTCATATCAGCATGAGCCAGCACCCACTCCACCTCGTTGGCAAAAGCCTCCTCATGGCTGATAAGAGCCTCTTCGGCCTTGCGCTTGACATACTTGGTCCAGCGACGGTCGTTCTGTATCTGGCGGCGAATAACACCTCGTCGACGGTCGAGAGCATCAAGAGCGCTATCGCCCATAGTAACAGCTATCCTGCTATTGCGAGCAGAGGGGATAGACTCGCCTTGCAACTCGGCAAAATAATCAGACGGAGACTCATAAAAAAGCCTGTAGACCTCCTTGGAGATGGCCTCGTTGAGACGCCAGCCGTTTTGCGACGCCAACGACTGCACGGCGGCCATACGCTCAGGGTCGGACTGAATGTCAGCGACCTCTTGACGAAAACGCTGTGCCACCACGCTATCGTCAACACAGAGGCTTACCAACGCCCGTTCCGGGAAGCCATGTCCCAGCTTGTAGATATTGATAGGGCACCAGATGACCATCAAGTAGTCGATGTTGACAACCTCGTCGAGGATATCCACCTCATCAACATAGTCGTGGCTGGGGTCGAACATTATGGAATGGAAATAATACCAGTAGTGATAGTTGGAAAAAATGTCGCCGAAAGGCAGCACATCTTGAAGATTCATACAATAAGAGTCGCCCACCGCGAGCAAGCGAGGATGGCAGACAGAGGAGTCGGGCAGCACGCCGACATCGGCATAGCGATAAGTCTGTTTGCAGATAGGGAACCACAGATTGACGATCTCTACCATGTCGTTGTCGGGCTTTCTGACCTTAGCCTCGTAAGGCTCGCCGACATGCAGCTTTGGTAGGCTCTTGCCGTCGAGATGCTCCATATATCGCAGCAACGTGTCGCCCAAATAGCATACCGAGAGGTTGGTCCAATGGGAGCTGAATTTGTAGTATAGCGGGTAGTCGGTCTTGCCTTTCAGATAGGAGAAATAGGCGTTGAAGTCGATATGGTTGAGTCCCAGCTCCTGGAAACGAGCCACATAGTAAGAATAAGCCTTGGGGTGGATGCACGAATAGCCGGGTATAGGGTCGGCGACAAACTCGCTAACCGTCATGCTCTTGCTTGGAGCCATACATACGAAGAGGCTTACGCCGTAATCCTTAAGGATCTCTTGCAGCCAGTATAGGTGTTGCGAGTCGGCGGCATAACATTGCACGGAGGTGGCGCTGTCGGGGCTATTGTAACAGCCCAAGCCATAGTAGTAGTCGTTAACATCGTCGAGATAAAAGAGCCAATCCTCCTTGCCATGCCGTATACAGGTGGTGTTCCAAGTGCCATAGAAGGACCAGATATACTGGTTGTAAGTGCGTATGGACCACTCGCGGAAGCCGAAATGGTCGGAGATGTACCCCTCTGTTGCCTTCTGATAACTCTCATCAGCAAACGATTCCCACGAGAGCGGTATCTTTTCAGCGGTATAGAACGCCCCTTGAAGAGGAGAAATCTTAAACAGGCGCGTCTTCATCTGCAGCCAAGGCAGAGCGAGCAGCACCACAAAGATAACAAAGAGAGAGGTATACAACTTGTTGTTTTGCATGGCACACTAAAATCTAAAATAGATAAACGGGCTGAAGCCCACAGCGTTGAAAGCACCAACACAGAAGAAGAGCATCAGCACGGCAGCCACAAAAGCCACCACATGCCCCTTGCTGCCATATTGAGCGTTATAGACCTTCTCATGCACCCTTCTGCCCACAGGCAAGAGGCAGAAGAAGGCGAAGAAGAGCGCTGCCGCCAGCATTACATAGAACTGGCTATTGGCACCGAGAGCGAAGCTGCTGAAATCGAAAGCAAAGAGCCGGCCGATAAAAGTCGTGGCATCAGTCAGCGTCTCCAAGCGAAAGAACACCCAGCCTATCACCACCACAAAGAAAGTAGGAAAAGCCATAAGAGGATGCCTGTTCTTGGTGGTCTTGAAACACAGGCGTTCCAACACGAGCCAGAAGCCATGATAGGCGCCCCATATCACAAAGTTCCAGCTGGCGCCATGCCACAGGCCGCTCAACAAGAAAACAATCCAAAGATTGAAATAGGTGCGCCCCACCCCTTTACGGTTACCGCCCAGCGGTATATACAGGTAGTGCCGCATGAACGTGCCGAGCGTGATATGCCAGCGACGCCAGAACTCGGTGATAGAGGTGGAGTTGTAGGGGTTGTCGAAGTTCTCCGGGAAACGGAATCCTATGATACGCCCCAAGCCAATAGCCATATCGCTATAGCCGGAGAAATCGAAATAGAGCTGCATGGTATAGGCCACAATCGCCACCCACGCCGTGCCTGTGTCCATCAGAGCCAAATCGCCCCCCAACAGAGTATCGACCTGAGCACCCAACACGTCGGCCACAAGCACCTTTTTGCAAAGTCCCACCACAAAACGGTACAGGCCATGCAGCCGTTCCGATGGCAAACTCTCGCGTTGCAGGAGCTGGTCCTGCACATCGCAATAGCGCACAATGGGACCTGCCACCAGCTGCGGAAACATGATGATATACACCATATAGTCGCTGAGCCTTCGGAGAGGAGCGTTGACACCTCGATAGACATCTATCGTATAAGTAACCGACTGAAACGAGAAAAACGATATGCCCAAGGGCAGCAATATCTTGGCAAGAGCAATGCTGCCGCACCCAAGAGCAGAAAGGAGAAGGTTGAAATTGTCGATAAAGAAGTTGGCATATTTGAAATAGGCGAGCAGGCCAAGACTAAGAGCTACAGAGAGACCGCAAAAGAGCCGCTTCAGCCCTACGCTGCTGGCACCACACATAGCCTTGACCAAGAAGAAATTGGCAATCAGCGACCCCAACAAAATAAACACGAAATCGGGTGCGCCCCAAGCATAAAAAAGTATGGAGAAGAGCAGCAACGGATAGTTGCGAAAACGTTTAGGGCAGGCGAAATAGACTATTAGAAACAGCGGCAGGAAAACCAACAAGAAAACATTGCTACTAAAGACCATGGTGAGGTGTTGCGGAAAAAAAAAATTATATGTTTGTTCTATTTCTCGTAAGGCTTGGCATAGAAGTGCATCTCGGCAATATAGTCGTAGACGGCAGGATGCAACAGATAGCGCGGCGAGCGGTGGCAGGCTATCTCGTGGCGAATATAGGTAGACGATATGTCCATCATAGGCACATCGACGATAGATACATTAGGGTGCTTCTCCAACTCACACGCCTCCACGCCCGGACGCGGGTACACCAGCAGCGGATAGTGCTGCAGGATATAGTCGCTATTGCGCCAACGAGGGAAAGAGGCAAGGTTGTCGGAGCCCATAATGAGGGCAAAACGCTTGTCGGGGTAGCGTTCGGCGAGGGTCTGGAGTGTAACCACGGTATAGGAAGGCTGAGGCAAAGAGAACTCGACATCGGAGGCACGGAAACGGAAATCGTCGAAGATGGCACGCCGCACCATTTCGAGGCGCTGACGGTCGGCAAGCAAGGTCTGACGCTGCTTGAAAGGGTTTTGAGGCGAGACGACAAACCACACCTCCTTGAGGTTGGCATGTTCAAGCATAGCTTCAGCAATAACCAGATGTCCAATATGTATAGGATTGAACGAGCCAAAGAAGAGGCCTATCCTTTTGCTAATATCGTCGCACAACATAGGCTAAATTGTATATAATCATAAAAAGGCCTTGCAACAGCATCACACCAAGGCAACATACTGTACAAGACCTAATGTATCATAGCCAGACAAAGAGACGGCTGCCGAAGCCCCCTCCCCTCCCGTATGCAAAAAAATCAATAATAACGGTAGTCGGAAGCGAACTGTATATGACGCAGCTTGTTACCAGCGAAAGAGTATATCTGCGACACCTCGCCAGCGCCAGAGATTACCTTTAGCACGTTGATATCGAAAGCGTAAGCCTTGAGATACTTGGTGAAATACACCAAGAAGGTCTCCTGCTTGGTGCTGCCAGCATGCAACCCGTTGAGCAGCAGCACTTCTGGGTCGGTAAGCTTGCCCTTGAGTATCTCCACCCTGCCAGTGTTGATAGCCCTATAGACATCTATAAACGAGCCGTCGACGCGCTTGACAGTATTGACAGACACCTCCATGCCTTTGAAAAACTGCTTGTAGCCCACCTCGCGATACCACTGCAACTCGCTGCGAAGGACAAAATCCTCCACCGTGTTGAACTTGCCGAAAGGATATACCACAGGGTCGGCAAGAGAATAGACAATCATAGTGTCGGCGATAATCTTGATGTCCTTGACCATATATTCATTGCGAGCCACGTTCATCATACGCATAGCCTTGGCGCGAGAACTGACCTGCTGAGCAAAACCAGTGGCAAAGAGAGCCACAAAAGCCACGAGAATTAAAAGTTTCTTCATTTTTTGCAACAATAATTTCAAATTGCAAAATTACATTTTTTTTACGACTTAGCGGCATTTGATATACGAATATTATCAAGAAAGTGAAAAAAGAGGGCAAAAACCTATCTCGACAGACAAGGTTAGATGGCAATAAATGGGGATAGATGACGTTAAATAGAGTATAACGAGTGTAACGAAAAAGAAGACACTTCACTATTCCAAAAACACATTATTTTCACCCCCGCCACCATGTATGCAGAGACCATAGCCCAAACCTTAAACATCAGCGTCAGCCAGATAGCGGCGACAATAGACCTTTTGGAACAAGGTTGCACAGTGCCCTTTATAGCACGCTACCGCAAAGAGAAGACCGGCATGCTTAACGAGGTGCAGATAGCCGCCATACGCGACATGCTGATAAAGCTAAAGGAGATAGACAAACGCAGAGAGAGCATAATAGAGAGCATCGCCACACAGGGCAAGCTGACCGCCGAATTGGAGAACGCCATAAAGAACGCCGCCACGCTGACGGAACTTGAAGACCTATACCTGCCCTACAAGCCCAAGCGCCGCACTCGCGCCACCATAGCCGCCGAGAAAGGGCTGGCACCACTTGCCGAGGAGATAATGCGGCAGTACTCGTGCGACATAGAGGCCATAGCCTCGCGCTACATATCGGAAGAAAAAGGCGTAGCCACAGCCGACGAGGCCTTGGCAGGAGCACGCGACATCATAGCCGAGAAGGTGAGCGAAGACATAACGGCACGCAACAAGATGCGCCACATATACCGCCGCACAGCCCGTCTGACATCCAAAGTGGTGAAAGGCAAAGAAGAGGAAGGCGGAAAGTTTGAGTCGTGGTTTGACTGGAACGAGAACGCCATGCACGCCCCCTCTCACCGCATACTGGCACTTTTCAGAGGCGAAGAAGCTGGGACGCTGCGCGTACACGTGAAACCCGACGACGACAAAGAATGCACCGAGGCCCTTGAACGCCAGTTTGTCAACGGCAAATACGCATCAAGCGAACAGGTACGCATGGCCGTAGCCGACAGCTATAAGCGGCTACTGGCTCCATCGATAGAGACGGAATACTACAACCTGCTGAAAGCCAAAGCCGACGACGAAGCCATAAAGGTCTTTGCCGAGAACCTGCGCCAGCTGCTGCTGTCGTCGCCATTAGGACAGAAGCGCACCTTGGCGATAGACCCCGGCTTTCGCACCGGCTGCAAGGTGGTATGCCTCGACGCGCAAGGCAAGCTGGAGCACAACGAGACCATATATCCGTTCACGTCGGTACGCGAAGAACGCAACGCCATCAACAAGCTCGAAGCGCTGGTAGAAGCCTTCCACATAGAAGCAATAGCCATAGGCAACGGCACAGCAGGCCGCGAGACAGAAGAGGTGGTGAAACGCTGCCGATTCAAAAACAACGTTATAGCCGTGATGGTGAGCGAGAACGGAGCATCGATATACAGTGCCAGCGATATGGCACGACGCGAGTTTCCAGACTACGACATCACAGTGCGCGGAGCCGTGTCGATAGGCCGCAGGCTGATGGACCCACTGTCGGAACTGGTAAAGATAGACCCCAAGAGCATAGGCGTGGGGCAATATCAGCACGACGTAGACCAGAAGAAGCTGCACGACAGCTTGGAGGACGTGGTGGTGAGCTGCGTAAACAACGTAGGCGTAGAGCTGAACACGGCGAGCCGCGAGCTGCTGAGCTACGTGAGCGGCGTAGGTCCCACAGTGGCAGACAACATAGTAAACTACCGCAACGAACACGGAGCCTTCACCTCGCGACGCGAGCTGCTAAAGGTAGAGCGCCTTGGCGAGAAGGCCTACGAGCAGTGCGCCGGCTTTCTGCGCGTGCGCAACAGCAGCAACCCCCTCGACCGCAGCGCCGTGCATCCTGAACGCTACGAAGTGGTAGAAAAGATGGCAAAGTCGGTGGGTTCCACCGTAGAAGAGCTGATGAAAAGCAAAGAGCTGCGCAAGAAGATAGACATCAAGCTATTTGTAACCGCCGACTGCGGACTGCCTACACTGCAAGACATCATGTCGGAACTCGACAAGCCGGGCTTGGACCCGCGTGCAAAATTCGAGATCTTTGAGTTTGACAAAAACGTGTCGAAGATAGAGGACCTGCAGCCCGGCATGATACTGCCAGGCATAGTAACCAACATCACCGCCTTCGGCGCCTTTGTAGACGTAGGAGTGCACCAGGACGGACTGGTGCATATCAGCAAGCTGAGCAACAAGCGAGTAGAAGACCCCTCGCAAGTGGTACGCCTGCACCAGCATGTGAGCGTGAAGGTGATAGAGATAGACCTCCGCAAACGTCGCATATCCTTGTCAATGAACTTCTAACAAGCATCATTTACCACATACCATGAACAGCATACGCATACTATGGGCAGACGACGAGATAGAGCTGCTCAAGCCCCACATACTATTCCTCGAAGAGAAAGGCTACGGCGTTATCCCCGTATCGTCGGGCGAAGACGCCATCGACACCCTTGAAGAAGAAGACGCCGACATAGTATTCCTCGACGAGAACATGCCCGGACTGGGCGGATTGGAGACCTTGGCAACCATCAAAGAGCGCCGCCCAACACTGCCCGTAGTAATGATAACCAAGAGCGAAGAAGAACATATAATGGAGGAAGCGCTGGGCAGCAAGATCTCCGACTACCTCATAAAGCCAGTAAAAGCCAACCAGATACTGCTGACGGTGAAAAAATTCACTGAAGCCAAACGGCTGGTCAACGAAAAGACCTCGATGTCGTACCAACAGCAGTTTAGAGACATCAGCATGACGCTGCAGGGCAGGCTGAGCCAAGAAGAATGGGTAGAGCTGTACAAGAAACTTGTATACTGGGACCTTGAACTGACAGAGAACGACGACGCCAACGTGCGCGAGATACTCGACGCACAACGCGCCGAAGCCAATCAGCAGTTTTGCCGCTTCTACGAAGAGAACTACATCTCGTGGCTCAACGGCGACGAGAACAAACCCATAATGTCGCCCACACTGCTGCGTCAAAAGCTGTTTCCGATGCTTAGCAGCAAGACACCGACCTTCCTAATCGTCATCGACAACTTTCGCTACGACCAATGGAAATACCTGCAGCCAGCCATAGAGCAATGGCTGCGCGTAGAAAGCGACGAAATATTCTACAGCATCATACCCACCACCACGCAGTTTGCACGCAACGCCATGTTTGCCGGACTCATGCCAGCAGAGATAGAACGCAAATACCCACAGTACTGGGTAAACGAAGACCAGGAAGGCTACAAAAACCAATATGAATACGAGCTGTTGGCAGAAAACCTGAAACGCCATGGCATAAACATCAAACACAGCTACAACAAGGTGCTGAACGCCCAATATGGCAAAAAACTGGTAGAACGCGTAGACCAAATGATGAACAACCAGCTGAACGTGATAATTTACAACTTTATAGACATGCTGTCGCACGCACGCACCGACAGCAACATAGTGCGCGAACTTGCCGAAGACGAACGTGCCTACAGGTCGGTAACCAAGTCGTGGTTTGACCACTCGCCACTCGCCGACCTATTGCGCGAGATATCGCAACGCAACGCCAACGTCATCATCACCACCGACCACGGCTCGGTGCGCATCAACCGCCCCGTGAGAGTGAAAGGAGATGCCTCGGTGTCGGTAAACCTGCGCTACAAGCAAGGCAGACTATTGGAATACAACGCCAAAGAGGTGTACGAGGTGAAAGACCCCACAAAGATATACCTTCCCAAACGCCACATCACCTCGCCATACATCTTTGCCCACAGCAACGACTTCTTCGCCTACCCCAACAACTACAACCAATATGTACAGTACTACGACAGCACCTTTCAGCATGGCGGCATTTCGATGGAGGAGATACTGATACCCTTCATCACCTTGCAATCAAAGAAATAAGAAAAAGACACCCATTATAGTTATAGGCTATACG
>JAZRVD010000128.1:0-11447 GCA_045598945.1 Bacteroidales bacterium
TGCAATAAACAGCCGACATGATTAATCCGATAAATCACAAAGTGTGGATAGTGCTTTTGCCCTTACAGGGCGAGGATTGACGGGCGATAATACCCAGGGTGCTGCCCTGGGCTGAAAGCTTGTTGCCCCGTTGGGGCGTTAAATACAAATTACCACCGTTCGACAAATACAAATTATTACCGTCCGTTAATTACAAACTTATTACTGTTCGACAAATCGCAAATTATTACTGTTCGACAAATCGCAAATAATAATCAGCTCCTTGGGGTATATTTTGTCGCACAGTATAACAAAAGTAGTTATACAATCGGGATGAATACTTTGGAAAACAAGAAAAGGTGGCCATATACTTTTTATGCTTTTGCCCCCTGTTAGGATATAACCCACATCAGATTTCCTTGGATTCTAAAAACATGCATTATCCAACAAACTAACATCATGCCTCCTTTTTATCGATAGAGACAAAAGGCATTAACGGTTACAAAAAAAGGCTCTCTTTTATGAGAGCCTTTTTTTCAAAATACGTTCAATAAAAATTCATAGTGCAACTTGCCACAATAGCGTCAAACAGCAGTTATACTTTCTAATGACAATATGTAGAACTACATTGAAAACAATAATGAACTTTTTGGAAATGAAAACTGACACACGACGAGAATGAACTACCTACCAGACGCAACAGATCAGTTTGGGTTATTCTTGCCGACCTGACTGATCTTCCGTTGCTATACCTTTATCAGCATCATTATCCTTTGTTTCACTTGACATAGCAACTTCTTGTCCGGACTTATTCTGTCTTAACTTCTTCTTATCCTTTCGCTCCAAAATACGAAAGCAAATCCAACACACAAAAACAAGCAAAGAATTACATACAACACTACCAACAACCAAATGATACCATGGCGTTTCTGGAATTAAAAAAATTCCGAAGACAACATTTATAACAGTTGTCATAAAAAAACATACCAAAATACACCCTATATATTCTTTCATTTTTTCAATTTTTTTGACTTTTTTCCATCTTCTTTACTTTCTATTTCTTCTTCTTTGCTTTCTTCTTTTTCTTTATTTTTCATACTCTACCCTATTTAATCATAGAATTTGATGTCAGGTTGAACAATACGAATGTTGGAAGGAGTGAGCTTGATTTCTTCATCGCTGCACAAACGATATACCTGATTTGAAATAAAATCGCTCAAATCTATAACATTACGCTTGTTGCTGCCGATATTGAACAGATTGATAAAAACTTGATTGGCAGACTCAATCACCACCTTGCACGATTGCGTACCTATCGCCACGACATGTACCTTCACGTTCTCGCCCAAGGCAAGCAGGCTGGCGCCATGCTTGGCTGTTACGACATAGTTACGGTCGTCGCAACGCACTCTATGAAACTGGTCGCACCCTTCAAAAGTACAACGCACAGCAGTATACACTCTACGAGCATTTTGAGGGAACTCTATTGTCGACGACTTCATACCCTACCCTATTCTTTCTACGTCAAGACAACTCATCGAGAGACAGCCGGCTCTTCTAATATCAATACCATAGACACGAAGAAAGGCATCGTTGACAGCATTGGGACTTGCAATAACAGGATTTGACATACCAGAGGTTACAACATTGACACTCATACCTGGTTCAACAATGACACCGCATGTGTGCTTGCGGACTTTGGTGGTTACACAAAATATTGGCATAACTTGAAATATTAATTGTTTAACAATGCAAAAATACACAAAACCATTTTTTGCATATCATAAAAAACAGTATTTTTCACCAAATATCAACACAATGTTTGTATTTTGTATCACACTACAGTCAACAACACAAGATTTTACCACTTTATGCTAAATGCTATTTTACAAAACACACCGAATAAGAAGCAAAACAACGCATTTATGATATATGTTATTGGGAAAATAAGACGTTTTCGATAAGCCGAAGCGAGAAAACAGCGCTAAAAGTTTAACACACGCCCACATCGTTCAAGCTGTTACATCACACATTTGTTAAAAAAGTTTTTGACAAAATAATAAAAAACGTAAATTTGCATATATACAACAAAAAGAGATAACGACCTAACAACAACTAATACAAACGAATGAAAGTACCTTTCAAACCTGGGACAATGATATACCCACTGCCCGTTGTGATGGTGAGCAGTGGAGATTGTGAAGCCAACTACAACATTATGACCGTTGCCTGGACAGGCACTATATGCACCAATCCGCCAATGTGCTATGTCAGCATACGCAAAGAACGTCATAGCCACGATATAATAAAAGACACTGGCGAGTTCGTCATCAACCTGACCACGGAGTCGTTAGCCCATGCCACCGACTGGTGCGGAGTGAAAAGTGGCAAAGAGTACAACAAATTCAAAGAGATGCGACTTACGCCCGAAAAAGGGCAAATAGTAAAAGCCCCGCTCATAGCAGAAAGTCCGCTCAACATAGAGTGCAAAGTATGCGAGATAAAGGAGCTTGGCAGCCACGACATGTTTATAGCCAACGTAGTGGCCGTCAATGCAGAAGAGTCGCTGATAGACAAAGGCACAGGCGATTTCCAGCTAAATCATGCTGGCGTGATAACATACTCGCACGGGAAATACTACACCCTTGGAGAAAAGATAGGAGGCTTCGGCTTCAGTGTTCGTAAGAAAAGAAAATAAAAAAAATATTATAACAATCATGAAAATAGCATGCGTTGAGCCTTTAGGCATCAGTCAATCGGACTTTGAAAACTATAAAAAGGAGTTTGAGTCGCAAGGACACACCTTTGCGTACTACATGGATCGCAAGGAGGACGACGAAAACCTGTTGGAGCGGATGAAAGACGCCGAGGCAGTGATAATATCCAACATACGCCTTGATGCAGCTCGTTTAGAGAAATGTCCCAATCTGCGCTATATATCAGTAGCCTTTGCAGGCATTGACCACATAGACCAAGATTATTGCAAGGCACACGGCATAACAATATGCAATGCGGCAGACTATGCCAAACATGCCGTTGCCGAGCTGACAATAGGCTTGATGCTTGACGTGCTAAGACAGATAACACGCCTTGACAAAGAGACCCGCCAAGGGCAGAGCCGTAACGGATTTGTTGGCAGACAGCTGATAGGCAAGACCGTAGGCGTGGTAGGCACAGGATATATAGGGCAAGAGGTGTGCAAGCTGCTCCAAGCCTTTGGGTGCAAGGTAATAGCCTATAGCCGCAGTCGCCGCAAAGAAGTTGAAGCCATGGGCATAGAATATGTAGAGCTCGACACCCTGATGCAGCAAAGCGACATAGTAACACTGCATGTGCCACTAACCCAAGCCACCACGCATCTTATCGACCAACGACGCATAGCGATGATGAAACCATCTGCCATACTTGTCAACACAGCACGCGGCAACGTGGTGGATATACCGGCACTTGCCAAGGCATTGAACGAAAACAGTATTGCAGGCGCAGCAATAGACGTATACGAAAGCGAGCCGCCACTACCTACAGACCACGCTTTGCTATCAGCCCCTAACTGCGTGTGCGTGCCACATATAGGCTACGCCACCCACGAAGCTTTTGACTATCGCAAAGAGATAGTATTCGGCAACATCAGAGATTATATCGCATCACAACAAAAATAAGACAACATGTTATACCTCGCCACAGCAGCTATTTTTTGCACGCTTTTCGGAGTACTGTTCAAAATATGCCAACTCAAAGACCTTGACGTGCCACGCATGGTAATGTACGGCTACTTTACTGCAGCGATAATCTGCATAGCCTTGGCGCTTGGCATTACGGGATTTGACGGCATAGGCAAATGTGCGTCAACACTAAGCACCCAGACATATCTGCTGGGCATACTGCAAGGCATATTGTATCTTACAGGCTTTTTGATAGGCGATGGCGCGGTATGGCGCAGTGGTGTTACACTATACACCATAGCCACCCGAGCATCGGTAATACTGCCACTAATATTTTGCTGGCTGATACTTGACGAAGCCCCACCGTCGTGGATAGGTCTGGCATTGGTGCTGATAGCCATGCTACTCATAATAGTGCCAAACAACCAGCAAGAACATAGACCCGAACAGAGACGTTCCAAGACAGAAGCCATACGCCGTCGTAAAGCTATACTCTCCCTGGTATTTGTTTTTCTATTCACCGGCATATCCGACTTTATGCTGAAAGTAACACAAAGCTCGTCAAACAACGACGGTGTGGAAGCCCAAAGCATAGCCGACCCCAACTACCTGTTGCTGCTCGCCATAATATTTGGCGGAGCATCTATAGCCTCGCTGCTATACTGCGCCGTAACAAAGAGACTCTCGAAAAACTGGAAGCCATTGAGCGTGCCAGACAAAGAGCAGTCGCCATACCCCGAAGGATATTGGCGTCATGAATTGAAATGGGGCATATTTTTAGGAGTGAGCAACGTAGGCTGCACAGCAAGCATACTGCAAGCACTAAACATCTTGCCATCATCTATATTCTTCTCGGCATACAACATCAGCATTGTAACACTCAGCTGCATTGCCGGCATAGCACTATTTCACGAAAAAATTCAAAAACTGCAATACATAGGCATAGCCCTTGCCATTGCTGCCATTGTGGTGATATGCACTTAAAACGCCTACTCTTTTGTTTCCCAATACTCCCTTACCGCACTAAACCAGGACTTTCTTGTATCAATTTTTGATATTTCCTCTTCATAAAACGCAGACAGATTATTGCAGAACAGTGGTTTTAATCATCTGTTTCTTTTGTTTACATAGAGAGTTTCTTTCCCAAAAGACGCCATCGGCATAACCTTGTATAGTGTTATCGTTTGATTGAAGCCTTTTTAACGTCCAAAGGCAATATTCATGATTAATCTCTATACCACAATAATTTCTTCCAAGCTTTTTTGCCACCACCGCTGATGTGCCGCTGCCTAAAAAAGGATCAAAAACTTTATCACCTACTTTTGTTGAAGCAAGAATAAGTTTTGCATATAATTTTTCAGGTTTTTGTGTAGGATGATCTGTATTTTCTGGCATCGACCAAAAAGGGACACTTATATCATCCCAAAAATTAGATGGGTAAGTTATCCGGTAATTGCCTTCTGATGTCTCCTCCCAATCTTTTGGCATGCCATTAACTTTATAAGGAGCCAGAACTTTGCGTTTCATCATCACCGCATCCACATTAAAATAATAGTCATTTGGATTTTTTACAGCAAACCATATATCTTCCATTCCATTTTTCCAATTTGACTTTGCCCCACGTCCTTTTTCCCTCTGCCACGAAATACGATTTACAACCACAAGTTTCTCTTCTATAACCCTTTGCATAGATGAAGTACACTTCCAATCACCACACATATACAAAGATCCATTGCCTTTAAGTTTGTCGCAAACCTTATAGAACCAACTTCTAAGATAATCCTCATACTTGTCAGATTTCATTGCAGTAAACTTTGAGCCATGAAAATCTTTATCCAGATTATATGGAGGATCAACAATAATCAAGTCGAAGTACCCATCAGGAATTAAATCGATACAGTCAAATAGATCGGCATTAACGACTATATTGTCTCTAAAACCTGATTTCAAATCATCAATACCAACAATACCTTGTTCTAACACAGGTATCTCTTCGTCATTGATAGTAAGCGTGCGATTTCTTGCAGCTCTTTGTTTTTCTGTCATAGAGTTCAAAATAGGAAATTATTGTATGGATAGCGGATGGCATGTATTTTCTTCACCTCATCGTAGAGCAGCTGGCGCAAAGCATCCATATTCAGCCTCTTTGCCGCTGAGATAAAGAGAGCCTTGCCTTCACCAGTCTTGGCGAGCCACGACTCTTGCAACATCTCTAACGACCAGTTGGCACGCGTCATAGGGGTGAGGTCGTCGGCATCTTTCTCTATATATGTATATGCGTCAATCTTGTTAAACACCATCAACGTAGGCTTGTCGGCGGCACCTATCTCGGCAAGGGTCCTGTTGACCTCGTCGATCTGGTTTTCAAAGTCAGGATGCGAGATGTCGACAACATGTACAAGAAGGTCTGCTTCGCAGACCTCGTCAAGCGTGCTTTTGAAACTCTCCACCAAGCCATGCGGCAACTTGCGGATAAAGCCAACAGTATCAGTCAGCAGAAAAGGAAGGTTGCCTATAACGACTTTGCGCACCGTAGTGTCGAGGGTAGCAAAGAGCTTATTCTCGGCAAACACCTCGCTCTTGCTAAGAGTATTCATCAACGTACTCTTGCCCACATTGGTGTAGCCCACCAACGCCACACGCACAAGACTTTCGCGGTTTTTGCGCTGCTGCACTTTCTGCTTGTCGATACTTGCAAGACGTTCCTTGAGCAACGATATTTTTTCGGTAATAAGACGACGGTCTGTCTCTATCTGCGTCTCGCCTGGGCCACGCATACCAATACCGCCACGCTGGCGTTCGAGATGTGTCCACATACGAGTAAGGCGAGGGAGCATATACTGTAGCTGCGCAAGCTCAACTTGTGTCTTGGCAATACTTGTACGGGCGCGCTTGGCAAAGATGTCGAGGATAAGCGTTGTACGGTCGAGGATGCGACAATTAAAAGCCTTCTCGAGATTGCGCAGCTGAACAGGCGACAGCTCGTCATCGAAGACCAGAAAATCCACTTCTAACGAGTTTTTATACTCCACAATTTCCTCTATCTTGCCACTGCCAACGTAAGTACGAGTGTCGGGGCGTTCAAGGCGCTGAATAACTTGCTTGACACATACGCCCCCTGCCGTCTCAAGCAGAAAGGCGAGCTCGTCGAGACACTCCTGGCAACGCTCAATCGTAGTACCAGAGGGACATACCGAGACGAGTATTGCCTTTTCCTCTACCGGAGCCGTGCTAAAGGTGTTGCGTTCCTGCGGCGACAGACGCTGCTTTGATGTCTCTTCCGTCGAGCTGTCCTCTCCCCAGTTACCGACAGACTTTCTCCACTTGCCCTGATTGTTTTTCCACATAGAAAGAAAATATGTTAATGCGTAGCAAGCAACAGTGTTACCACTTTTTTCATATTCTGACGCTTGCCTTCAGTATTGTATATTTCAAAAAAGAAGATATAGTTGCCTTGCCGACATCTATTGCCTTTGTTGTCAAGGCCGTTCCAACTTATCACTCCCGACGCACCAAGCAGTGCACCTTGCAACAAATTGCGCACCTTGCGACCTTCTGCGTCGAATACAGCAACATTGGCAGCGAGCGAAGCGTCGGAGAACTGATAGCCAATATCCATAAGGTCATCTACACCATCGCCGTCTGGCGAGAATGAGTCAGCAAAAAAGGAGAAAGCATCTTCGCGAAAGACAAGCTCTTTGCTCTGCGAATTGGCAGACGTAGGTGTGCCATAGCCAGATGTCGACGATGCCGAGAACCAATTAGAGCGCTCTTGCGTAGGACGCTGAAAGCTGCGTCGTTCCAACGCCACCCCTTCTACCGAACGCAACAACGGGCTGTGCATAGACTCATCATAGTCCAGCCTGTCTACCACATCCTTATACTCAGTAGTCAGCATCACCACACCCGAAGCATTGTTGTACGACGGCATAGACGGTACCTCAATAATATGCGAAGGATTGACAACAGTGTAACGCGAGACTATATCGGATGCCGAAGTAGTAATGACATAATAAGCGCCCGGCTCCATCATAACGATGTTGCCATCCGACACCGAATAAATCTTTGTAATGCTATCCTCTTTGAGACGAGCAAGATAATAATCATTGAGATTGAGCGACATCGTTCCCGCATTATACAACTCCACATAATCGACGCCATCGTCTACAGGATTGAAAAGCACCTCGCTAATCAACAACGACGCCTGTTGCGCCGACACAGCGACACACAACAAGACAAAACAACATACTACAAACAAACGACGTAGCATAAAGCATCAATTCAAACGAGGCGACTTGTCAGCAGATGCAACCCGAAGAATATTCTCAAGCTTTTCGACCGAAGATTCCCAGCTATAATTCTCTTTTACAAAATCATATCCCGACATGGCGACATTATGACGCAGAGTTTCGTCGTTCAACAAAGAGACAATATGTTGGGCGAAGCCATCGGCATCGTCGGAAATAAGAATATCTTTACCATTTTGAGCATGCAAGGAGTTGTTGGCAATAGATGTTGCCACACATGGTATCTGCATAGCCATAGCCTCTAACAGCTTGTTTTGCAAGCCAGAGCCTATCTGCATAGGTGCGGCGAGTAATTTGGCAGAGGCATAACATTCGCGAATGTCTTCCACCCATCCAGCCACTTTGACCTTGTCGGAGTTGTACCTCATAACCTTGGCACAAGGCGTAGCACCCGCTATCAGGACACGCGCCGCAGGTATCTGCTTCCATACGATAGGCATAACCTTTTCAACAAGGAAAGAACAGGCATTGACATTAGGCAGATAGCTCATATTGCCACAAAACACAATGTCATACTGCGGCTGCTTAATCATAGGAGAGAAGTACTGAAAATCGACGCCATTAGGTAGTACCTTTATCTCACTATTCTTGCGATGCGGAATGGCTTCGCTGTCGACATCTGATATGATAGTGAGGGCGTCAAAAATCTTGAAAGCATTGTACTCGCTGCTACGCAACATCTTAAACTCAAAATGAAGGATATAATGCCAAAGGCCATGAGCCAAATCCATACGGCGCTCTGTATTCATAGACAAAGCATCTTGAAAATCCATCACCTTGGGCAAAGTACTGTGGCTCACCCATGTCATAGTGCGCACCATCTGACTGTATATGACATCAGGCTGCACCTTCTGCTGAAACTTCTTGAAACCTTTACGAGCGCGTTTAGAGTCCCAATAGCCTATTTGCAGCGACTTGGCGTAAAAATAGTTGCGCACTACATTGAGATAGTTGACCAGGCGAGGCGACTTGACGACACACATATCCTTGCAGAAAGGTGCAAGGGCATCGAGCTGCGACTGCGTAACTTTCTGATGCGAGACACAGAAAAGATAAACATCGTTATTCTTGCTAAGATACTTTATTTGATTGTAAGCACGCAATTTATCGCCTTTTTCCAAAGGATAAGGGAAACGTGGCAGAACTACTAAAATCTTCATGAAACAACAAACTATATACTAAATAAAAATCAATCATCCATTTTGAGGTCAAGCTGCACACCTTCGGCAAGTACAGTATCCGACTCGTCAGTTTCGACACTTTCGTCGTCTATCGGCTCTTGTTCTGGCTCCGGCCATGGGTCAAGCCAGCGAAACTCCTTGACTTCCACCTCCGACAATATCTTGCCCTTAGCAGCATAGCCCTTTACTCCAATAAAATCGGCGACCTCTACTATCTCTTGAAGAACCTTCTTTTTCGACGAATCGTCATAAACAATCTCTAATCGAGGCAAAGTATCAAAAGAATAGGTCAGCACGCCATTGGTACTGTCAGGTTCAAGAAAAACGACCTTTTTGTCACATTCTTCAGCGGCGAAACGTTTAAGACGGTATACTTTTTTTTCTATATCATAATAAACCACGGTAACAATCTGACGCGCATCGTGTTTTCTAATCTCTATCATATCGTCTTCAAAGTGATTGCTAAGGTCGTATGACATAGTCCGCATTGTGCCGCCTTGCATGAGGGTAAGTATACGGTCGTCGCTCTTAAACTCGCCAAGATAGCGTCCCGCCTCACTATCGTTGAGACGTTTCACACTCTCGTCGAACCATATCTTACGAGCGTCGAGGGTAGAGATGCCGGCACTCTTGAGCGTAATATTGCGAACAGCATGACGTGTAAGTATATTGCCCATAGCCATGCGATTTTTGATAGCAAGAGAAGCAAAATCGAAGTCGAAGCTTACCTTTTTGAGGCCTGGCTTGGTGGCGTGATGGATAGTGATAACCTCAGCCTCGCCATTAGCGTTAGCAGTGAAATATACAACCTTGGAGCCCTTTGTCTTCTTGGTTAAGTCATATTCGGTATCGCGCGTAATACTCGTAACATTAAAACGCTTGACCATGGTGTAGCCGAAAGCGCCATCGCGATAGACAAGGTTGTAGACGGTGCGCTCGTCGCGCTTTCTAAACACACCGATATATATAATCTCCGTGCAATCCTTGCTGCCCACAAAACATTTCTCCTGCACCTTGGTAACGACCATAGTGCCATCGCGACGAAATACAATTATGTCGTCCATCTTACTGCACTCGCACACCATCTCTACGCCATCCTCACGCTTGAGGTTGTAGCCAGCAAAGCCTGTAGCGCGATTGACATAAAGCTTTTCATTGGCCACAGCCACCGTGGCAGCCTGTATATCATCAAAGCCTCGTATTTCTGTACGACGCTCACGACCTTTGCCATACGTCTCCAAGATATGCTGAAAATAATTGATAGTGTAGTCAACTATATGTGCAAGACTGTTTCTTGCCTCAGCCATCAAGTTTTCGATATTGGAGATCTCCTCCATAGCCTTCTTGATGTCGAACTTTGAGATCTTGCGGACAGGTTTTTCACATAGTTTCAGAACATCTTCGCGGACAATCTCACGGGTAAAGATATGACGATATGGGTCGAAAGCACGCTCTATACTGGTGATCTGATCGTCCCATGTTGCGTCGTCATTCTCAAGAATCTTATATATACGCTCTTCAAAAAATATCTTTTCAAGACTTACCCAATTCCACTTCTCTTGCAGTTCATCAAGACGTATCTCCAACTCGCGACGCAGAAGGTCCTTGGTATGCTCCGTACTATGACGCAATATCTCGCTGATAGTCATAAAGACAGGCTTGTCGTTAACAATAACGCAAGTCTGCGGCGAGAAACTCACCTGACAATCGGTAAAGGCATATAGAGCGTCCATAGTCTGATCGGGCGAAACGCCAGAGGGAAGATAAACAACAATCTCCACCTCCGAGGCGGTATTGTCGTCCACCTTTTTTATCTTTATCTTGCCCTTGTCGGAAGCCTTAACGATGCTATCCTTTATATTCTTTGTATTGACAGTATATGGTATCTCTGTAATGACTATTGCCTTGCGTTTCTCATCGTAGTGCATCTTGGCACGAATACGCAGACGACCGCCAAGAGCACCGTCGTTGTATTTGCTGACATCTATCATGCCACCCGTAGGAAAATCGGGGAAAAGCATAAAAGGCTGATTACGAAGCACACATATACTCGCCTCCACAAGTTCGATAAAATTATGCGGAAGGATAACACTGGTAAGCGTAACAGCAATACCCTTGGTACCCTGAGCAAGCAGCAGCGGGAACTTGATAGGCAGAGTGGCGGGCTCCTGATTGCGACCGTCATACGACGGCACCCAACGGGTGGTCTTGGCATTGAATACCACCTCCTTGGCAAATTTAGACAGGCGTGCCTCTATATAACGTCCGGCAGCGGCATCGTCGCCAGTGAGAATATTGCCCCAGTTTCCCTGACAGTC
>JAZRVD010000129.1:0-10240 GCA_045598945.1 Bacteroidales bacterium
GCAAATCTTTAGAATGCTTTCAAAATATAAAAAAGTGAAGATAGAAGAAAATGGACGGTGGATGAATGTTTCCATGCTCAAATATATTGAAGAGCTCACAACACTCTTGGATGTATAGGGGGTAAAAAGCGGGATTCTTTAGTAAATACAACATGCCGGAGTATTGTTTTGCAAGACTCCGGCATGTTGTTTTTGTCGGTTGTGGATAACTTGTTGAGAGATAGTGGTGTGGCTGTTTTTTTTGCTGCTGGCTTGTGATGCCGTATGTTGTAGTTAATGTGTTGTGTTTTAGTGGTATAGGTGTTAAGTGCGGTGTTTGGTGGAGTGTGTGAAGTATGTAAATGTGTGTATATTAAAATATTAACTCCTTGCAAATGTATACAGCCACTATTATTCCGTATATAAGTTTGATGACTGTGCCTGTCAAAAGGCCTAACAATGCGCCTATGGCGGACTGTAGGGCTTTGCCTGATGTCTGCTTGTTTATTATCTCGCCAATGTAAGCTCCTACGAAGGGCCAGAAGATGACGCCGAGTATGCCGGTGGGGCCAAAGGGCAGGCCTATCAGCGATACAACGAGGCCTATGTTGCAGCCCCATGTGCCGCCTTTGGTGCCGCCCATACGCTTGGTGATGGCTCCTGGCACCACATAGTCTATAACGGTGATGATGGCTGCCGCCACTCCCATGACTATGAGATAGGCTGTCGTCATCTCGCAGGCGGGCATAAAGAATAGCAGCAGCAGAGCCACCCACGACACAGGCGGTCCGGGCAACCCTGGCACTACAGCGCCCAGTATGCCTATTATGGCGCACACTATGGCGCCGATGATAAGAATGGTGTTCATATTAGCTTAGCTTAAATCTTACGCGCCAGACTCCTTCGTTGTAGTCGTGGCTGATGATGTGAAACAGACCTATCTCTTTGGTGTTCTGCACATGAGTGCCTACGCAGGCGCATATATCGTAGTCGCCTACACATACCAGTCGCAGTGTCTCGCTGGCATCGGCAGGCAGCTTGGAGAGGTCTACCTGTGGCGGTATGTTGTCGCGTGTGCAATACTGAATGGTAACGTCGAGGTTTTGCTGTATTACGTCGTTTACCTGTTGTTCTATTGCTTGCACTTCGGCATCGGTAGGCGCTTGCGGCAGGAGGTAGTCGCATTTGCTTTTCTTCTTCTCTATGTGGGCGTTGCGCGACCGTGGGCATCCGTAGCGTTTCACCATGGTGGCGTTCAGGATATGCTCGGCGGTGTGCATGGGTGGGTACTCCTGTTTGTTGTGGTCGTTGAGAACAGGCTCTTGTGGCTGGTTGTTGATGTTGTCTTCTGGCATGGTCGTCAGTGTGTTGGTTGTGTTGTTTGTTTTGAGATGTGTCTTGCTGTTATGTGGGTGTCTTTCTGCATCATAACTATGCTATGATGGCCGTATGTAGCCGCTCTATGTATTGGCCTATACATTGCGTGTTCACACCCCACAGGTCGGTCAAGTCGTATTCGTTGAAAGGGCTGTCGTTGATAAGCGTGTCTACCTTTATGTCGCCATTCTCGCAGACGTAGTTGATGATGGTCTTCAGGTACTCTTCTTGTTGCGAGTTAAGCTCGTTGTCGTTGATAAACGTAGAGAACATCTTTAGCGCTACGGCGCGGTCTACGCCTATGATAGAACGTATAAAGGCTGCCACGTAGTCGCCGCATATCATGTCTTGGGTATAGTGGTGGTATTCATCTTTGGTGCCAAGCTCTACCCACAGTATACGTTCCAGTTCTTTTATATCTTTCTCTGTCAGTGGCTCTATGTTCAGTATCTTTTGCAGTACGGGTAGGTTGCGGTTTTGGGCGAGGTATTCCAGCACCCTTTGTCTATAGGTGGTGTATTGTATGTTGCTCTCGGCTACGCAGTCGTCGGTGATAGTGTCTTCTATATCCACCTCGAAAGTCTTGCCGCCTTGTCCGAAGATTAGTTTTACAAGGTCTCTGAGCTCTGTCCTTATCTGTTCCAATCCGTTGAGGGTGATGTTCTCCCAAAACACGTCGCTCAGCGCCATCTCGATGGTCTCCCTCTTGGCTTGTACTTGTGGTATGGTGGTCTTCTCCGATAGGGCTTGCGCTATGGTGATGATGTTTTTTATGCTTCGTGTGGCTCTTACTGTCTCTTTCACCTGCGAGAGCTCTACCGTCAGCACCAATAGGTCGAAGCGCTTGGCGGCCTCGTCGGTCTGGTTTTTGGCAAGTAGGGGCGCTATGTCCTGTTTCAGTATCTCCACGTCGATTAGCGACAGGCACGTCCAATTATCTCGCTGTTTCATCCTCGACACGTTGGTCCATTGCTCTCTTACCGCTATGTGGCTGTCGCTCAGCTGCTGCACCTGTGCCAGCATCAGGGCTTTCAGGTCGTCGTGCAGCTGCTTGTCGAAAGGTATTGCTTGGTGCTGCGACTGTTGTAGCTCAAAGGCCAGCTCTGCGCGTATGCAGAACAGCCGTTCTGTCAGCGACTGCGCTGGCAGAGCCTCCTGACCGTCGGGTTTCTTGCCAAAGTATTCAAAGTTATTGCACCAGTCAAAGATATAGAACTGCTTTTTGTCGTTGCCTGCGCCAAAGATCTCTTTGCTCAGACGGGTGCCTCTGCCTATCATCTGCATGAACTTTATCTTGCTCTTCACTATCTTGAAGAACACGAGGTTCAGCACGTCGGGTATGTCTATGCCTGTGTCGAGCATCTCTACGCTCACGGCTATCTGGGGGTTACCGTCTCTCTTCTCCATCTTGTCGATGAGGTCTTGGGCGTAGTTCACATAGTTGTCTATCAGCACGCAGAAGTCGCTGCCGTATTCGGGGTAGAGTATGTTGAACCTCTGCACTATCAGCTCTGCATGCTGGTGGTTGTAGGCGAAGATGATGGTCTTGCCTATCCGTTCGCCGCCTTGCACGCTTATACCGTTCTTCATCAGGTCTTGCAGCACCTTGTCTATGGTGTCGGTGTTGTGGATATAGGTGAATATCTCTTTGCTATCGATGTCTCTGCCTTTGCGCTCGTCGTTTTTTATTGCCTTTGTCAGCTTCTCGTACTCCCATATCCTCTCTATCTGTTCCTTCTCCTCTTTGCTCAGGGTGTCGTATTTTATGCCCTCTTTCAGTATCATCGACCCCTTTTTGAAGGCGGTGTATGGCACAAGGTATCCGTCTTGCACTGCCTCGTTCAGGCTGTAGTCATAGTTGGGGTAGCCGTCTTCCAGCTCAAGCAGCTCGTAGGTGCTTCTCTCCACCTCGTCGCGTGGCGTGGCTGTCAGTCCTACTATCATGCTGTCGAAGTAGTTGAAGATAGATGTGTATTTGCCGTATACGCTGCGGTGTGCCTCGTCGATGATGATAAGGTCGAATCGGCCTACAGAGAATTCTTTGGCGTCGGTGTCGATGTAGTTTACCATCGTCTGGTAGGTGGAGAACATGATGCGGGCGTTGAGGTCTTTCTCTTTTGTGTTCTCCTTGTCGCTCAGCAGGCATGTGGTGGTGTTGGGCATCAGCTTCACAAAGTTTTTGTGAGCCTGTTTTACCAGTGCTGTGCGGTCGGCAAGGAATAGCACGTTCTTCACCCACTCGTTGCGCGTCAGCACGTCGACTATCGATATTGCCACGCGTGTCTTTCCGGTGCCTGTGGCCATCACTATCAGGGCTCTGCGGTGCATCTTGTTAAGATGCTCGCATACTGCTTTTATGGCTGTCTTCTGGTAGTCGCGGTCGGTTATGCTGTCTTTGACCTTGCAGTCGGTTATCTTGCCCCTCCCTCTGCGGCTTATCAGCAGCTGCAGGTCCTTCTCGGTGTGGAAGGCGTAGAGCCTCCTTGGCGGGTAGCCAATGCCGTCGATGATGTAGGTCTCGAAGCCATTGGTGTAGTATATCACGGGGCGCACCTTGTACTGCTTCTCCAAGCAGTCGGCATAGAGCTCGGCCTGGTGCTTGCCTTCTGTTGGGCTCTTGCTTGTCCTTTTTGCCTCTACTACAGCCAGTGGCACCCCGTCCTGTCCAAAAAGCACATAGTCGGCATAGCCTCTACCCTCGTTGTTTGGCATCCCGAAGACCTCTATCTCTATGCAGGCTGACGAGGGCAGCACCTTCCCCTCCTCCTCCACTATCTTCCATCCTGCCTCTTTCAGCATCAGGTCGATGTAGAGCTTGCGTGTCTCCGCCTCGCTGATGTTGCTCTTGGGTGACAGCAGGGGTGTTTTCGCCACCTTGGTGGCATCAATGCTGTCCACAAACGCCGGCGACGGCTCTGCCTTGTCGGGTGGTGTTACATAGATGGATTTCTCCTGAGGTATAAGGGTTTTGTCGAAAGGGGGGAAGCTCTCCATGCGTCCCAGCTTTACAAATGTCGAGCCTACAACGTTGTATATGTTCAGCAGGGCGAAGAACGACTCACGCTTCGACACCTTGCCGGTATGGGCTGCCTCATTGCCCACTTTGCGCACATAGTGTATGTTCTTCATCAGCTCGTAGTCGCCTACAAACTCCTTGAATGGGTCGCCGTCAACAAGTTCATACAGCGAGGCACGCTCCTCAACCTTCAAACCCTTGATGGCGTAGATGCTTCTCGCTATCCATTCTAACGCCTTGCGGCTGTTGATGGCGCTCGTCTCGGGGTCGCTGACTTGCGTTGTTTCTGCCGCATTGCAGAAATGGTAGAGCTCTTTAAGCGTGGGCTCGTCCTTTATGTAGTCGAAATTGGGCATGAAACAAACCAATCTTTTAAAGAACCAGGATAATGAATTATTCACCAATTGTAGTGGGTAATTCGTCTATTGGAAGATATTCAAACATAAACAAAGGAAACGCGCTTAAAATAGAAATAACACCTTTCGGAATAATGTATTTCTTCAACTGACCATTGAAAATTCTATCTTGGGATATATCGTTTTTACTCAAAGGTATTTTGTTGTTTGAACTGCAAATATAATTAGCTTTAGCTACATTCTGGGCAAACAGTAATTTCCAATTATTAAAAACAACTATTCTATCATCATCTGATTTACACCTATTGTAAGAAATAAAGTCAGTGTTTTTATAGTAAGAAAAGATAGCCGAATTGGTTTTAAAGTCACTGCATTCGTCAAGTGAGCAAGTGTAGTCATAAAATCCATTGTCCGGCAACCGTTTAGTGTACCGAAATGCCTCACTCATAGGATAGCTGATAAATAATTTTCCGTGTTCTGTTTCATTATTGAATAATTCTAACATTTTGCGAACATGGTCGTTCAGTACGTCTATCGAGAGATTGTTGCTCTGGGCAGCATGAGGGTCGTAATCAAAAAACAAGTAAATCTCCGAAAAAGAATCAGAGGTATAATTCACTAATGTGTTGTCACCTTTCTTTAACAACCAATCTTTTAATGTAGCCACCGTATCAACATCATCCACATTTTCATCATTGCCATATATCTCTTCATAAAGTTTATATATGTTGGTATGAAATGTGCACACTATTTTTTCGGAACCGATACGTAAAAACAGGTTATCAATTGCATTAAACAGATTCTCTTCGGGACGAACTCCTTCAAATACAAATAGTACCATATCTTAAACTTCAAAAGCTCCGCCTCTATACAATTTCTCCAGATTGTGAGCAAAGCGCAACTCCTTGTTTGTACACTTGAAGAATGGCTTTATCTGATTGTTATCTAGTATAAAACAACAGTCGGGTCGTAACAAATCGTTTGTCATCAACGAAGTATTGTGCGACGATGTGAACACTTGGCAGTCAAGGTTGAATAGCCTTTTGCATACGTTCTTCGAGAGGTCAAAATGATAGAAGGCGTCAAACTCATCAACAAAAACAAATGTTGCCTTGTTCAATCGCTGCAACCAGAAAAAGAGCAATTGCAAAGAGCGTGTTCCCGTTGATGCAATTTCAAAAAAAGGAACAGTATTCTTTCCAAAACAGCACATCAAAGTCCTATCATTTTTTTCGGGAGGAAGAAATTTGAATTTTTGTCCGCCAATCTCGTTTAGGAATATTTCAAAGTCGCCCACTAATTTCTGCTTAATAATATATTCGTCCAAAGTATATACAGTGGATTCCAATCCCATAAACCTTCGTTCATCCAGATTGACAAACCAAAGCATTCCATCCACAAAATCGCGCAGCTTAATCAGATAGTGATTGGCTTCCAACGGACACGTTGAAATCAAGAAAAAAACCACCGATGTATTGTTTGCATTCATCGATAATAGATTCTTGGTATCTTCATTTAGAGTAAAACTATTGGGGTCGATAAACAAATCAGTATTCTGCTTGTCGAGAATAAGCTTTCCATCGACAATTAGTCGTTCCCTCACAAGTCGTCCATCACGAATTTTGCTATAGAAATATTCGAGTACTGTATCTCCAAATTTGAATGTATATTCAAAATCCACCAGTTGATCAGGAGTCTCAGCATTGATGAAGTTATGATAGTAGTTCGCTTGTTTGTATTTTAGAGTAAGATGGTTTATTATGTCAAAAACCGCCATACTAAAATTCGATTTTCCACTACCATTGGGGCCGAAGACAATACCATTCTTTATTATGCCGTTTTTTATTGTATTAGTATTATACTCATAGTTGCTTGGCTGAGATAAATCCCATTCAATTGTCTTGTTAAAGCCTCGGAATCTATTGACTTTGAATTTAGTAAGCATGCTTTGACATTTTTTTTACATTGCAAAGATACAAAAAAATATATTCCGTAAAAAAAATACGGCACACTGTGGCCAAAACAGTATTTCTTACAAGACCATTAGCAAATAATATTATTCGCCAAACCAGTAGTCCATTCTGGCGTCAAACAAGGTCTGAGTCTCTTTGATGCTTGCGGTTATCATTTCCTTCTGCTTCTCTATCGCCTCAATCTTTTTTGCAAAGGCTTGTTGGAGGGAGAGGGGGGGGAGGATTACCTTGTATGCGGATATGGCTTTCTTTGATACTTCCTTAAATGTTGCACCTACCCCTAAGGCTTTAACCTCATCTATCGTATATAAAAGATAGTGATATAAGAAGATATTATTAACAAAATCTTTGCAAACAATATTCTTGAAACCTTGATTGCAACACATTTCTACTATCGTAATAGCCAACTTTCCAATAGGTGCTCTTGATGAAAGCAAGACTGTCCCTATAGGCATCATTGCCAAACCTCTTGCCCCCTTTTCTGTGAGTCTTCGTTGAGTTTCTCCGTAATATAATTGAGTGCCTAATTCTGCTGGTGTTACCCAGTTTATCTCACCATCCCAGTTCCCGCTATCAGTTGTTGATGGTGTAGAACCTGCAATTATTTCCCCAACCTCATTCATCTTCTTCACCTCCCACCCCTTTTCATTCACCACAGGGTCGCCGAACATATCATAGAAGATGGATTGGGCGAGGTTGTCGAGTTCCTTCACCTGCTGTTTCTTCTTCTCTATAATCTCACTCACTTTGTCCAACTCCGCAATAATCTGCTCTTGAACGGAAATCGGTGGAACGGGAAGACTTGCGTCAGTGAGATAATTTAGTTTAATGTATTTAATGACTCCGCCAATACTAACATTGCGAAGGTGTTCTATGTACTTTGAAAAAAAATGATAAAGATATAGGGTGGATACATCAGGTACATTTTTTTTTAATGACACAATATATGTTCTTTGGTATGCGTCAAACTTTCCTTTGTAGTGTTTTACATTTAGGTCGCCATTCCCTGCAATTAGTACGCACTCTTCATCATAAGAATATGAATCTATGTGTAAAACTTCTTTTGAGCAAGTGAAGAATGGATATTTTCCTTCTGACGATGAGGCATTAGCATCAAGTTTTCCTGTTTTAATGTCGCATATCTCTCCTAATTTTTTATATTCCCAATGATGTTTCATAATTTTTTGATTTATTAAGTTGTGCTTCCAGTTCTTCGATGGTGGGGATAAGCCCTTCTACTTTTGCAGGATAGAGTTTTTCAAGTTCGTAGGCAGAAATCCCTATGGCTGGTTGCTGCCTTCGAGGGCATACTGTGCCAGTGTTGTTGTCTTTAGACTTGCAGACTAATAGACCTATGGTGGGGTTGTCGTCGTGGTGTTTCTTTTCTTGTTCGTTTGTCTTTGGGATGAACATGGTCAGTTGTACCTCTTGAATATCCAGTTTGTTTTCCAGCAATGGTACATCATATTTCCCAGGTTTTCTATTCGTAATTCAAAAGATAATCTTGGCGTTGCCGTCAAAGGCAGATATTTCGGCGGCGAGAGTGTTCAGGTTGTGGAAACGGCTGTAATTGGAGTTGGACGGTACACCGGCAACGGGAGCCATATTGTCGAGTCCCCAAGGAGCAAGAATTAGCAGGGTGCCGTTGGCACAAGCCTCGAAGCGCTGCTTCTCAGGTTTCCAATATGGGTTTACGGGGTCTTTTTGCAGATGGATAAGCGGGAAGCCTTTTTCTAAACATTCGTTTTTCATCAGCAATTCGCCAAGCGAGATGCCTGGCGTTACAATCACCGTTGCCCCGTTTATGATGGCAGACAGCCATTGTTTGTGTTGGGTGGCATAATCGGCGGTGTTTTCGTAGGGTTGTCCGTTTTGTGGATGGGTACGGTGGCATTGCACTTGAATTTTATTCGCCCATCGCAAAAGGAAGAGGTTGCCAAAGGAACCGTAAAAGCGGTTGCCTATCTGCACTTTCAAGCATCGCCGCATCACATCGGGCAAGGCTTTTCTAAGGATACTGCGGCGGGGGTTGTCGTTGACGTATGCAATCATCGCCGCACGGTGGCGGTCGTCGAGGCACACGGTGTCATCGTAGTTGTCGTCAAAAAGTGGCTGATGTTCTCGACCAACCAAGGTGTAGTATTCTTGTCGCTGCTTCTTTGACAGTGCACGAATAAGAGCGCCTTCGCTGCTGTATTTCATTGCTTTCTCTTGTAGCCAGCTGGGTGTCTTCGGGTCGTTCAGGTCGACCGTTATCGGTCGACCTGAAGAGGCAGACATGTTCTGAAGCTGTTGCCAGCAACTGGTACATGACGCTTTGAAAGCCTGCATAATATCGCCCAAATTCCATTGCATTGGTTGCAGCACCTCTATAACTCCGTGGAAATGATCGGGCATGCAAACGCAAGCATGAACCATCACATGATTGCCGTGAGCCGCTTGTCTTTCGGGGGTCTGTTCCCACAATTGCCGCACCTTTTCACCTAAAGTAGACGGTTTCACCTCAGGATGGGCGACATCCTGATTTAGGCGGCCCAACAATGCCTCCCGCCCCCTCACTATCAAAGTAACGAGATAGACGCCTCGACCATAATAATCATGTCCAGGGTTGCGCGGGCGATATGACAAATATGATGTTTCTTCAGTCATCGGCATTGGTGTTTAGCAAGGTCATCGTTTCTAATGTTGTGGCTCGTTTATCTCTTCGGTTTAACACTACATCATCTTTTTGAGCTCTGCCACTGCGGCGTTGATTTCAGCTTCGAGGCTTTCGATTCTTCCAAGGATCACCTCGGGCTGCTCGTATTCCCAATCGTGCTTCATGATTCTTCTGTTTTATTCAATTGGGCTTCCAGTTCTTCAATGGTAGGGATAAGTCCTTCCACTTTTGTTGGATAGAGTTTTTTGAGTTCGTAGGCGGAGATACCAATGGGTTGGTTGCTGTCTTCGAGTTCGTACTGCGCCAGGGTGTTGTCTTTGGACTTGCAGACTAATAGACCTATGGTTGGGTTGTCGTCGGGACGTTTCATCAAATGATTACATGCCACAACATAGGTTCCCAGCTGGACTATGCTTAATAAACGTAGGTTTTTCCCCAGTTTGCAACGGACCTTAATCCACAATATACGCCCAGAATGGTGTATTTAGATGTAAAAATCTGGTCGCTTAGGACTAATCAACGATTTCCCAATGACCTCCCTTGTCGCCGCCAGTACGTTTTACAATATGACACATCGCTTTTATGTCGCGTCTAATAGTACTCGTCGAAAACTTTATTTTCTTTGTCATTTGTTTAAGTGAAATTGTTGGATTGTTTTTTATTAGATTGAGTATGATTAATTGGCGTTCACTCAGATTTGTATATTTGTTTTCTTGCTCATTTTCTTGTTCATCTTCCTGTTTACTCGTCTTTGCAATCGCTTGTAGTTCAGTTAGATTAGTATTCTTGTTTTCTTGTTCATTTTCTTGTTCATTTTCTTGTTCACTCGTCTTTGCAATCGCTTGTAGTTCAGTTAGATTAGTATTCTTGTTTTCTTGCT
>JAZRVD010000130.1:0-3391 GCA_045598945.1 Bacteroidales bacterium
ACAACACTCTTGGATGTATAGGGGGTAAAAAGCGGGATTCTTTAGATATTTATTACATTTGCATAAACATTCATCACAACGCAAATACAACTTTCCTTGCACAACACCTTGAAACACAGTGATTTATGGGGGGGTAAAATCCGTTACCTCTCATGAGACTATTGTAACACAACACCAACATAAATTTAAACGAGTCATAATGCCCAAAGCGAGCATTATGACTCGTTTATTTTTACATAATTACGAATCAATCATAAACAACAAATACGATGACGAAATGTCTTACCAATTATTTTTTTATCAAAAACCAAAAGTTTACAAAATATTTTCACCCGTGCAAAAAGGTTGCACTTTGTTATCCTATTTTTGCAAACGCAAAAAAAAACTAAGTCTGTTATAGCGAAAAATCATTTACAAATTATATGACAAAGAGAACACCACGAATACCTGGTCTTTCATTTTCATGGAAACGAGCACTGGGGATAACGCAAGCAAAACAGAAGATTGCCCATGAGACAGGCATCCCATTAAGCAAGCAAGGATGGGAAAGAAAGATAGGAAACTGGATACTGGGTGTTTTATTCGGAAAGAGGTAGTTGCACACACGGCTTAAATTCAGTGCCATTCTCTACCTTACAATATCACCATACGGTACAAAACGATGGCCATCAAAAGAGACATAGCCCCAACTGGCGAAACGACAACCTAACAAACGTACTGCAATATTATAAGCAGCAAAATGACCCAATACACCGAGATACGAATTAAGTGAAGCCTGCAGACGCAAAGCAATACGGCGACGCATAAAGCGCGATGGATCTTTACGAGCAATGGACTTACATTCGTGTTCGAGGGCATCAATCTTGCGATTCATACGATGCAAAGTGGCATTAGATACATAAATACGATGAGGCTTAATATAAGCGCCAAGAAAAAGCACGCCATGCATTGCATCCGCCACCTGCAACTTACGTTCGTGAAGGGACAATGCGAGATGAGTATTAAGGAAATCACGTACCTGCGGCACTAACGACAAAAGCCATTTACGATCATGACTGACGACATAAGCATCGTCGACATACCGTCCATAATGGCGGCAGTGCAGCTGACGCTTGCAAAAGTCGTCAAATTCACCTAAATATACATTGCTATAGAGCTGCGATGTAAGGTTGCCTATAGGCAAGCCACACCCTTTAGGCGAAGAGAACAGGCTCTTGTCGGGCGGCAGTCCTTGCCAGTCGTCCGCTGTACCCGCAATTCGACACGATAGCAAAGGGTCGTAGAGTGTAAAGACACGTGTAAGATAAAGAATAAAATCCATATCCACAACATCCCGCCAGCGTCGACTGTCGCCACCGCCTATTCTACGTTGCGACATGTGCGTCAAACGGCGCTCGCATATAGCAAGCAGGCGCTGACGATCGATGTGCATAAAATAGCCCCTTATATCTATCTTCAGCACATAGCATGGTTGAGAATAGCCTTGGCTAACTGACGAGATATGACTTTGCAAACGCTTAATGCCATAGTGCGTGCCGCGTCCCTCGATACACGAGTAGCTGTCTGCCACGAAAGAGCGCTCAAACATGCTGTGTACATAGTTGTAATATAGATGGTGCACAATACGGTCGCGAAAGTCGGCGGCAAAAACTTCACGCTGCTTGGGGTCTCGAATAATAAAACATGTGGCGCCAGCCGGGGTGTATGTACGTTGCCAGAGCTCTGCTGCGAGGTCGTATAACCGTTTGTCGCGCTGACGCTCAAAAACGACAACATACCCGCGTTTCGACTTGCCGTCTGCGGCATCGCGATAAGCCTGCAAAAGGTCGTTACAAAGCTGTTGAAATGTTAATCGGAACACGGGTATGGCCATCGTAAGAGGTGGAGGCGTGAGTACAGCAGGCATTGAATAGTAGCAAGGGCTGGAGCAAACCAAACTACCGCACCAAACGCACGCTTTGACCGTTGTAGCGGTTGTTGTTGTTAGCGTTCACATTACCACTGTTGAAGTTGAGGTTGTAAGCGTTGTTGGCGTCGTTAGGCGTAGAGGACCAATAGTTGCCGTTGTTGCCCACGTTGTAGACTTTCTGACCGTTGCGGTTGCCAGCAGCAGGCAAGAACACAGCACCACGAAAAAGACTGCTACTTTCTACCACACAACAGGGAGAGCCAACAATGCACATTGCCCGCAACCTGCCGATTGACATCTGTTTCCTTGTACTGCGACTACAAGTCGCCACCCAAGGGGAGCAGTCTGAACTTGCTATATTTGCGTTTATATATCTTTTCTTTCCTTAGCAATACTCATAGGAAATGAACAAACTGTAATGGATTTTACTTGTCGCGCTTGGACTTGCCATCTGCCGCCATTTTGCGCAGCATCTCTTGTTTCAACTCGCTGATAAAAACCATACACTCCAAAGGGGTGCTCTGCTCTAAAGGGAAAAGCAGCACTCTATCCTGCACACTGCCGGGTATAGAGATGCACTCTGCCTTGCCATTAGAAGCCTGATCCCGTTTAGTTCTATCCGTAACAGGCACCGACTCGCGCCATGCAGCATAATCGGAACGCATAGCGGCAATATCGGTGTTTTGAACACGCACCAACTTACTGATGCACAGGGTGACGACACCTGTGGACTCATCAATAAACTGCGTAGCACCTGCAGGAGTGTACTTTGCCAACGAGGTTACAGGGAAGCCCACAAAACAGACATCGCCATTGACATCTGCATAACGTTCACGACGCAGTTTCAATTTTTCAGCATACCGCGACAGCAGCCACGCACTCCACTCATACGCATGATAGAACGAGCCGCTGGGATAGAGATATACCGAGTACACCTTTTCAAGATCACCTTCGCTGTGACGCTCCTCTACAGCTATTATTTCCTTTACCTCCAAAGTTTAAACTTATTAAATGATTATTTGATTCTTATATTGCTTTGTTTCTTCAAAAACGGACTATTACATAGCATCCGCTTAGTCATAGCGAGAGTAGCAAACAACGTATCTACACTCAAAGGGTCTACTTTGCTGTATTGCACAGCCTTAAAACAAGACTATAACAATTACTTGGTTGGTACTTCAACTGTGCGTGCAGGGCGGCAGAAGCCGCCCGCACCGCACAGTTGAAGAAAAACTTGCTTGGGATTGGTTTCTTTTGGTTTTGGGAAACGCAAATCAAGCAAGTTCTGGAGCAAACCAAACTACCGCACCAAACGCACGCTTTGACCGAAGTAGCGGCTGTAGTCGCTAGCGTTCACATAACCACTGCCGAAGTAGAGGTAGCAAGCGTAGTAGGCGTCGTTAGGCGTAGAGGACCAATAGTAGCCGCTGAGGCCCACGTCGTAGACTCCCTGACCGCTGCGGAGGCCAGCAGCAGGCAAGA
>JAZRVD010000131.1:0-33216 GCA_045598945.1 Bacteroidales bacterium
GCACGCAGCAAAGACTACGAGATGCTAAAAGAGGCCTGCCGTCCGGGACACGCCGACTACACCTACCGCCAACGATACGGGATATACGACTACCGCGGCGGCGGACGCGCCTCGGCACGCGAGACAGCGGCAAGAGTGGTGGCAGGAGCCATAGCCAAACAGATAATAGAAAGATACGGCATAGCCATAAGCTCGACGTATACTGTTGGCGTATTACCGCCATCATCATCTGACAGCTATGGAGGCAAAGTACACTGCAAGATAGAAGGTGTGCCAGCAGGAATAGGCAATCCCGTATTCGGCAAACTAAACGCTGCCTTAGCGGCAGGAGCGATGAGCATACCCTCGGCGATATCGTTTGAGATGGGCTGCGGGATAACAGCATTGAATATGACAGGCAGAGAATATGCCGACGAATGGAACGAAGAGAGTGCGGCATCAGCCTTTGAAGGAAGAAGAACACCCCACCCCACCCTTACCAAGAGCAACCACTGCGGCGGCATACAGGGCGGCATAAGCAACGGCATGCCAATAATGTTCTCTGTAGGCTTCCACCCAACCGTAACACACGGAGGGACAACGCAAGCGTTAGGTACAGACGGGGAGATAAAAACCATAGAGATTGCCGGCAGACACGACATCTGTCATGTGGGAAGAGCGGCAGTGATAGTGGAAGCCATGGCGGCACTGACAATAGCAGACTACATGCTACAACAATAGAAACAACAACGATGAAAAAGACAACAATATACATAGCCATACTACTTGCCACAATGGTGAGCAGCTGCAAGAAAGACAGTTTTACGGTGAGTGGCACCATCCAAAACGGAGCCAACAAGACGCTATACATAGAAGAGATGAGTCCTAAAGAGCGCATCTTCTTAGACAGCATACGCCTTGACGCGCAAGGACACTTTGAATACACCTACAAGGCGCCCTACGAAAGCTTCTACAACATACACGACAGCGAGAACGACTACATAATGCTCATACCGCAGAATGGAGAGAACATAGAGCTGACAGCCAACTACGGTGCCTTGGCTCCAACATATACAGTAAGAGGCTCGGAGCACTCGATAGAGATATGGAAACTGATAACCTACTGCGATGAAGGCAACGAGACACTGATAGACATAGTGGCACAAGACAATGCCAACAGAAAGCAATACGCCGGCGACAACGAAGGCTACAAGACAGCCAAACAACACACCGACTCGCTATACTGGAGCCTATACAAGACACAGTCAGAATATGTAAAAAACTTCATCAACGAGAATTACGGGTCGCTATCGACACTTATAGCGCTATACAAGCCACTTGGGGCAAACCATGCGCTGATAGACCTTCAACGCGATGTAAACGAGCTGAAATACTATGACATCGTACTGAAAGGATTAGAAGAGAAGATACCTGACAATCCACACACAATACATTTCAAACAGACCGTTGACGAGATGCACACAAGATTAAGCCTACCAGCATACGATGTAGAAGAGGAGTTGGTCAAGAATAACGAAGAAGAAGAATAGAGAAATAGGCACTATGGCAGTATACTTTTTCAGCGACCTGCATTTAGGCAGCGGCGACGACAGTGTACAACGAGAAAAAGAGTTGTGCGAAGAGCTTGAACAAGTGAGCAAAGACGCCGACGCAATAGTGCTATTGGGCGACATGTTCGACTTCTGGTTTAGCTACAAACATGTAGTGCCACGAGGAGGAATACGTCTATTAGGGAAGATGGCGGAGTTGTCGGACAGAGGAATACAGCTACATTACTTTTTAGGCAACCACGACATGTGGCTGTTTGACTACCTGACGAGCGAAATGAAGATAGCGATGCATGACGAACCCTGCGTACTGACCTTTGATAAAAAGAAATTCCTATGCGGCCATGGCGACGGACTTGGACACCTCGACAAGAGCTACGACATACTGCGACGAGTGTTTAGAAATAAAGTGAACCAATGGGCATTTGCCTTGCTGCCCACCAAGTTGACTTTTGGCATAGCCTGCGGATGGAGCCGGCACAGCAGACGTCGCCACGGCATAGAATGCTGCCAATACCTTGGCGACGAAAAAGAGGGCATAGTGCTGCATTGCAAAGAGGTATTGCAACACGAAAAGATAGACTATTGCATCTTCGGTCATCGCCACTATCCAATACAACGCACAATAACGGCAGCCAACGGAGCCACAAGCGAATACATAAATACTGGAGACTGGCTATATCACCGCAGCTACGCAAGATACGTAAATGGCAATATAGAGCTGATAGAGAAAAGATAGCTTATATAAATCAACATGCATCGTCTCCTTTTCCGCCCATTTCCATCAAAAATTGGGATACGGTTATGAAATAAAGAATTAATTAAGCACACATAACGATACAAACTCTGACTTAACTTATATTATCTCACTAAAACCCGTATCGGTGAATGTATGCCCAATATCCAAATTGACCATATCATAGTCATCAAAAAAAACAGACTGAACCAATTGAATTTCAAACACCAATCGGAAATCATCTTTGTCTTCACCAGTTTGCCACTCTTTCTTGTTACCAACTCCTGCCATATTTATTTGACACAAATCCTTTATGCCATTTCCTTTTATGTGTGGCATAAAGTAGTACAACTTGTTATGAGCTACTATAGCAAGGAACAACTTTCCGTACAGTATATCTTAGCAGATCAATCGTCATATTGCTTAGTGTTATCATCTTTTACCAAAGAAGTAGGTACTTTCTTCGATTTATCAAGTACATGCTTCTTGCTATTTGGCTTTCCATATTCAACAACACCTTCTTGAACCATGCAGTTCTCAACAATGCTTTCTTCACCATACTTTTCAAGCAAACCGAATAAATTCAATTGTTTATGAGGCAACAATCTTTGCTTGAAATTTAAGTCAAAACGACTTTTGCATATAGATATAATCTCCTCATCATTTTGGCTATATTTTACATCATGTTTATCTAAGGTCGCCCTAATACTCAAGGCTATATGATAAGCGAGATTAACCGGGACAGCGTTACCAATCATCTTGTAACCGATGTTAACATCTTGGTATACGAACTTAAAGTCATCAGGGAAAGTCTGTACACGAGCGACCTCACGTACAGACATTCTTCGATAAAGATGTTCTTTGCCAGGGACGAATATCTGCTGATTAGCGTTAACCTTAATCATCTGTGGCGCCTGTGGATGAAGTTGACACTGTCGTCCACTCGCTTGAACAGTAAAACCTTGATCATCCCAACCTCTTACCCGATTACGAGACAAAAATATAGGAGAAAAACCGCCAATAAAATATTCGTGGTTAAGAACCCTACACCCATCACCATTAGAATGATTGTTTTTCATTGCAGGGATTACACTATCTTGCAAATCTCCAATAGCCTGCCTTAACGTAATACGAGGCAATATTGGTGCCGGATACTCGTAATCTTTTATATTCAAGTCTTTACGAAACCCTATATAGAAAACACGATCACGGTCTTCAGGCACCTCATAGTCCCTTGCATTAAGCATTTTTAGTTGCACATCATAGCCAATGCCAGCATTACGAAATTCATCAAGAAATTCTTCAACAGCCTTTGCATTGCGAGGGGCAAGCATACCCGACACGTTCTCTGCAACAAAAAACAAAGGCTGCACAAACTTTAGAATACGGATATAATCTCTAAACAACTGCCCGCGAGGATCATCTATTCCCCTTTTTGCCCCACCTTCACTCCATGATTGACATGGAGGTCCGCCTATGATACCATCTATTCCTTGTGGGAAAAACGTCTCGTTGATGTTACGAATATCACCTTCGATTAGACAAACATCAGGAAAGTTGTATCTGAAAGTGGGACATATTTTAGGATCAAACTCATTAGCCACAGCAGTCTTAAATCCAGCATTATGAAACCCGAGATCCAGACCACCTGCACCGCTAAATAGACTTATTAATGCCATATTATATATTGTCTAAAACGTTTCATTGGTGTCCTGAAATAAATGCTGTGTGAACAAAACAGGCGGATTACCCAAAAGTTTAACATCAAACTTTAGAGACTTCTCTACCTTTGTTGAAGCATTATGTATTCTAAAACTTATTTCCCATCCACCATCAAGAATCATAAGCAAAGTATTATCAGAGCCGTGTTTCATCTCAAACTCCACAATTCTTGTAGGAAGATTGATTAGAGGTGTCTTGTACTGAGGCTTACATCCATACAAAGTTTTATTAAGCTCACCTTCGATATTAAAAGCTTTGACCACAACCATACTATGCTCATCATCTTTAATTATTTTATAGAATGGATACTTGCCAACAAGGTATCGTATTAACTTTTGAGGAACACCTTCGTTTTCCTTATTAATTTTCAGTAATTCCTTGCGGAAGGCCGTCAATAAAGGCTTATATACCTTTTCCACCTTATCTGTGCCGAGCTCATTCCAAGAAAAACTGTTATTCTTAGCTTCATCGAGATAATTGAAAATTGGAGAAATTTCATTCCAGTAATTCTCCGAACAAGGAACACCCACCCACGAGTTGCCAAAATCCAAAACAGATGATAGTCTGGAATGTTTTACAGCATCGTTGTTGTTCTTGGCAGAAAATCCAATTTCCCACCTTGAAGACTTACGGCTGAACACGACATCTCGCACATCACCATCTTCTCCATCGTTATCACCATTAAGACAGACACATAGCATGTCGTCCTCATCCTTTTGAGCCCAAAGCCCTGGCTCTAAACGAGCCATTGTATCGAAGGTTTGGTATGCAGCTTCTTTATATCTGCTTCTTTCTTCGTCGCAGAACTTGAGAAAATAACCCTTGGCAACACTTAGAGCACTATTTTCAACAAGCGAAACATTAACACCCAATGCTTGTAATTTTTCAACATAAGTTGATGCTAAGGCATATTCAAATGCTTTGCCATTCTTTACTTGATCGCCTTGTGCCATATCCTATAATTTATTTTCAGTAAATACTTCTATACTATTCACATTCAGTGCAAAGAAATAGTGCTATTAAAAAGCGCTATCTCAACATAAAAAACAAACATAATAAAACCGTTGAAAAAAGCTCACATTGACAACATATCAAACAATTGCCTCTATTAAAGTACGGCCTTTTAGTTTTACTGGCGACAACAAGCCAGGCTGCTTCGTTTTGTTGAAACAGAAACTGAGCATGTAGCCCTCCTTCAGGTCGAAATATTCGAGATAGCGGCAGAGCTGCTCCTCGCCACGTTCGTTGTAGGCGTTGCCACGCCATATCTTCAACTCTACGACGTACTGCCTGCCGAGATAGTCTATGACAACATCCATACGGTCGTGGTCGCGCGTCTGCTCCTCTATATGATAGCTGCCAATGCCATTGATGACCGGACGCAGATAGGTGAGGAACACCTTGCGAGCATCGTCCTCGATAAACTCGCTGTCATGATCCATCCTATATGTCTGGTTTATGTGGACGACAAAACGTTCCATAAGGTGCGGCATATCTATGATACCATCGTGGACGAACTGGCTCCTGTCGATTTGACCATGCCTATAGAATACTGAATTTTCCTCCTCCTTGATAAACAGATTGTACAGGTGCGTCTCCATAATCCTGCAAGCAACAGCAATCTTGCCTTCCTTGTTGACAATATAGTTGAACATGGCGGCAATCTGAATGTATTTCTCGTCGGGATTGTACGAGCTATCTTTGCCGGAAAGAAGTATGCCCTTAAGCATCTGCTTGAGTTCAGGATATTCGTCCAGCTGCTTAATCATATTGTCGAAGAGGGTGTTGCGTTCAAACAATATGGCATTTACCGCCTTCAGCACGCCATCCTTGTCCCACGTCCACTGCTCTGCATCGATAATCTGGCACAAGCGGCTGACAAGAAAAGGATAGCCTGCGGTGTAGTCGCGAATCATCTGAGCGACGAGCACCTCGTCAAACAACAGATTATGGTCAGCTTTGTATTCGGCAAGCATGGCGGCTATACCGTTAGCCGAGAGGCTCATATCCACATCGAACGGTACGGCAATATTCCAAGGTGAGTTATACTGATGCTGATCGTCAGAACGAATCATCAACTTAAGATTCTTGATATCATAAACACCAGCAAGAATGACAGACTGGAAGGTGGAGAAGGCTTCACGAGATAAAAACATATTGCGAAGCACACCAAGGAACTTGATAAAACCAACCTTGTTGCTTGCTTGATCAACTTCATCAATCAATACAACTAATGGCTTTACAGATATATTACACAGCTCATCAATAATCTCAACAAAATCCGTACTGGATATTTCCTTGCACCCCACAGGAACGTTTTTTTCAAAAAAAACTTGCATCGCCTCTGATGACCCATTGATTCTTGAATATCTTTTCAATATTTTAAGAAACTCTACACAAATATTCTCTACAGCAGAAAAACAAGAATCACTCATACCCTCGAAACTAATACTGAATACACAATAGTCATTCTTCAGGTAATCGGCCAAAGCCGCCAGCGTAGTAGTCTTGCCATACTGTCTGCCACGATTTACACAGAAATAGTCGCCATTGTCGACCATCTTGCGAATAATCTCAAGACGTTCGGTGATGTCCACCATATAGTGTTTATTTGGGCGACATGTGCCAGCCGTATTGAATTTTTTCATAGTTGTCGTTTTAACTATTGCTTTGCAAATTTATATATTTTTTTTCAAAGCCAAGCAAAAGCACTCTTGAAATAATGTATTTTGAAGAAAGAGACGTCAAACTCATTATACTCATTATGTGGTTTGCCACTTGCTGCATTAGCGGCCATTACCAAGAGAGAGCCGTCAAGAGCGTCATCCTCGTTTGCCAAGGACTGCCATTTTAGACAGTCTTGCACACGACAGAGTGTCATCAAATATAGCCTTATTAGCTTCACAATTTATTTTTCAGAACTTTAATAACCTCCACATCAGCCGGCAGCCATTTGACAGAATCGAGTTCATCGACAGCAAGCCAACGTGCGTCTTCATGTTCCAACAAAGAGAGAGAACCACTGACAACAGAACAGAGGAAACACTGCATAGAAAGATGGAAATCGGGGTAATCATATTCTACCGTAGTAAGCAACTCGCCGACATCAATCTTCGTTGCCAACTCTTCGAATATCTCACGTTTTAGAGCATCTACGGGAGATTCACCAGCCTCTATCTTGCCACCAGGAAACTCCCACCAGTCTTTCCATTCGCCACAACCACGTTGAGTGGCAAAGAGTGCGCCACCACGTACAATGATGGCGGCGACGACATTTATACATCTACGCTGCAGCATAAGTCAAAGATAGAAAAAGCAAACAGCAAGCGAGAAGAGAGCGATCTCACTTGCTGTTTGAGAGGCGACAGCCTACCATTCGCATTTAGGAAGATTAAAGACTTTCTGGATTTCAGTAATCGCTTCTGGCTTCATACCTTCTGGAGCCTGTCCCATAGCGCACGAAGCCATATATATCTGAGCTGCCTTGTTGAGAACATCTATTTGGTCGAAAGCCTCGATGATGTCTCTACCTACCGAGAACACGCCATGCTTTTCCCACAGGACGACATCGTGCTTCCTGACCTCTTGCAAAGTGGCATCGGCCAAGATCTGACTGCCCGGCAGAGCATAAGGGACCACACCAATACCACGAGGGGCGAAGGCGAGAGTCTCCGGAATCATAGACCAGAGCAGCTGAGTGAGGACTTTACCATCCAAGAAACGTTGCTGATGGCTCATGGCGACAAGCTCGATAGGGTGTGTATGAAGAGTAGCAGTGCAGACGCTGCCCAAAGAGAGCAGATAGTTATGCAACTCGAGATGCGAGGGCAGTTCGCTGGTAGGCATCAATGGCTTGCGGTCGATAATGTCATAATGCTCGGCATCGTTGCAGATGCGAATGATGACGCCGTTGTGCATAGGCTTCTTGGCAAGGTCGCGCATACGCATGCCTGTAGCCTTGACATAAAAGAGATTGCCTGGCAGAGCATCCAGTTTCTTGCCAATAGGCAGACGAGCGACAAGAGGGTCAGCATGCATAAGATTGCCACCTGCGACATTGGTGATATTGACAGTAAGGTTGCCGCCATTGCGTTCAGCCCAGCCTTTTTGCCAAAGGTATCCCGCCACATCGGCGATATTTTCAATGGTTTTTTGCATGATAAAAAGAATATGATATGCAACAATAAAAAAACACTACAAGATATAAGGCACAAAACAGCTGACGATAAGAACTACGATGCCCACGACAAGGAGTGCAATAGTCTGCGGCTTGCAGCCTTTCCACTCCTTGAGGACAATGCCCCACACATTGGAAAAGGTAACATTGAGAGCCATAAGAATGCACCAGCTGAAGGTGATAAGCGCCGAGCCTTCGGTGAAGAAGCCCTTGCCGAGAGAAAGGGCAAAGAACTGAGTGTACCACAATATACCCGCCAAAGCACAGAAGAGAATATTGTTGCTCCAAAGCGAGCCGTCGGCATAGTCGGAGAAGCTGTTGTTGCGCTTGTTTTGATAGAGACAATATACCGCATTGGTAAGGAAGCCGCCAAAAGTAACCAACATGGTGGCAGGCAGAGAGGCGAAAAGAGGCGAGGTGCCTTCAAGCTTCAACTCCTCGCCGTAGCCGAGTCCAACGTTAAAACAGGCGCTCATAAAACCTGCAAGCAGAGCTACCACAAGGCCTTTGGTAAGATTGAAATCCTTGACGGCGGCGCGTTTTTCCTCATCGGATAGCGTGGCGCTCTTCTTGCCGCCAGCGATACCGATGATAGCAATGCCCACAAGAGTAACTACGACACCAATGATGACAGACATAGTGATGTCTTGCGTTTTACCAGTGAAAAGCGGTGTAAGCAGAGTGCCAAGAGCGGCACAAGTGCCAAGAGCAATACTTTGTCCCATAGCCACGCCAAGATAGCGCATAGAGAGTCCGAAGGTGAGACCGCCGACACCCCACAAGACACCGAAGAGAATGGTGAGCAGAGTGTTGCGAGGAGACTGCATAAAGATAGAGAACAGTTCAGAGAATGAATGTCCGTCGGGGACAGAGAGCAAGGCGCCGATGATAGGGAATACAAGCCAAGCGAAGACGCCCTGGACAAGCCAATAGCTCTCCCAACGCCAAGAGCGGATCTTGTTGATAGGCACATAGCTGCTACTCTGGCAGAAAGCCCCAAGAGCTATAATAAGCAAACCGAAGATAACCATAAGCGAAAAAAAATATTAAAGATTAACGGCGAGAAGTAACCTCGCGTTCGTAAGCTTCGATCTGAGCGATAAAATCAGAGCCCACAGGGACATTGCTGCGACGGCAGAACTCATCATAGACAGCGCCCCAAGGCATAGCCTTGGCCTCTTCGAGACGTGCAAGAAGCTGGAAGCCGCGTTGATGGAGTTCATCATCGCGCAGCGTGGCCGGTTCGAGCAGAGCACGCGTCATGCACTTTTGAGCGGCACGGCTACCGATGACATAGGCGCCAATACGATTGATAGAGCCATCGAAATAGTCGAGACCATAATGTACGCGGTTGAGAGCACCAGCACGAACGATTTCGGAGAAAAGCTCCTGGGTGGCATCGTCCATGATGGTAACATGGTCAGAGTCCCAACGAACAGGACGGCTGACATGCAGCATAAGTTCAGGGACAAAGAGAAGGAGTGCGCTGACCTTGTCGGCAGGACTCTCAGTAGGATGATAATGACCGGTATCGATAGTAGGGATAATGCCATGCTTGGCAGCATAGGCGGTGTAAAAATCGTGAGAGCCGACAGTAAAGCTTTCGAGACCGATACCGAAGACTTTACCTTCTACACAGTCCTTCATATTGTGGAGTTTCTCAGCGAAGATAGTGTCGAGACTCTCGCAAAGGAGCTGACGATAGTTGTAATGATTGACCGAAAGGTCCTTGCAACCGTCGTGCACCCATACATTCAAGATACAAGGGTCGCCTTGCTCCTTGCCGATAACCTCGGCAATATGACGACAACGGATTGTATGGTCTATCCAAAAATCGCGTATCGCCTTGTCGGGATTGGCGAGAGTGAGATTGCCACTCTTGGGATGCGAGAAACTTGTAGAATTGAAATCAAGGAAAGTGTTATGCTCCTTGCCCCAATCCATCCAGCTTTGGAAATGCGAAGGGAGGCATTCGTTGCGGTCGACAACCTTGCCTTGAAAATCGCCATAAATCTCATGCAGATTGAGACGATGCGTGCCAGGTATAAGGCTCTTGGCCATAAGGATATCGGCACGAAGCTCATCGATATTGCGAGCCTTGCCTGGGTAATTGCCCGTTACGCTAATGCCGCCATCGAGAGTGCCAGCCTGAAGTTCGAAGCCAGCTACATCGTCGGCTTGCCAGCAGTGCATAGAGAGGTGGAAATCATTGAGCTGAGAGATAACCTTCTCAGTATCGACGCCTAATTCGGCGTAACGTTCACGAGCAATGCTATAAGCATTGACAACTTGAGACTCTTTCATATATATAAAGCATTAAAATTAGACTTGAGGACTATACGTTTTTAAGGAAACGGAACGTACAGATAGAGAGTGCATCTGCGCGAGGTCGTGGCAAAGGCCAGCGGCGACCATCTGCAGCATGATATTGCCCATGGCAGTAGCCTCGACAGGACCTGTGATGACAGGCAAACGCAGAGCATTAGCGGTGAGCTGCATAAGGAAAGCATTTTGAGAACCACCTCCGATAACATGCAGACGCGAGATATTGACAGGCGAGATTTGGCGTAGCATATCCACCACTTCGGCATAACGATGAGCAAGACTCTCGAATATAAGACGCGTGGTTTGAGCGTAGCCTTGCGGCTGAGTCATGTTGTGGTCGGAGCAATAGCTGTTGATAGCCTGCAGCATAGAGGAAGGATTGGCAAAACGCTCGTCGTCGGGGTTGATAATAGAGCCGCACGACTGAGCCTTGGCGGCATGGTCGCAGAGAATAGCGACATCGTCAGGAGCATCGGACCACTCGGCACGGCAGCGCTCGAAGATCCACAAGCCGCAGATATTTCTAAGCAGACGAGTAGTGCCAAAGACGCCGCCTTCGTTGGTGAAATTGAACTTGAAGGTCTGCTCGTTGATAACCGGCTGAGGAGCCTCGACACCCAGGAGCGACCAAGTGCCACAGCTGAGATAAGCAAAATTGGCATCGACAGAGGGGACAGCGGCGACAGCACTTGCAGTGTCATGACCAGCCACAGCGACGACAGGCAACGCGCCCAAGCCGGTAAGCTGCTGAACAGCTGGAGAGAGAGAGCCGACGACCTGGCCTGGCTGAACAAGTCTACCAAAATGATGTTCTGTGAGCTGAAGATGACGCAAGATGTCCTTGTCGAGACAACCAGTGCGAGCATCCATCATCTGACTGGTAGATAGAATAGTGTGCTCGCAGACAGCTTCGCCAGTAAGCATATAGGTCAAAGCATCGGGGATGAAAAGGAACTTATCGGCAGCAAGGAAAGCGCTGTCGTTGGCGCGCCTCTGCTGAGCAAACTGAAAAAGAGAATTGATATTCATAAACTGTATACCCGTAGAATGGTATACGTCGTCTTTAGGCATCTGCTTGAAGAAGTCATCCATAATGCCATGCGTGGTATATGGGTCGCGATAGCAATAAGGATTGCGAAGAGGTAGACCATCGGCACCAAAAGGTACAAAGTCGACCCCCCAAGTGTCGATGCCAATGCTATGGATAGGAATATTGTCGGTGGCACACTGACGCAAAGCATCGATAACATGACGATAAAGTGCGAAGATGTCCCAAAAATAATGTTCGCCCAGCTGAATGATATGATTTGGGAAACGCGTAAGCTCGCGCTGTTGCAAAGTGTCGCCATCGTAGACGCCCAAGACAGTGCGTCCGCTGGTAGCTCCTAAATCGATAGACAGAAAGGTATAATTCATAATACAAAAAAGTTTATTGTTCGCTTTTACTATGCTCATGGCTTATCAAAGACTTTTAATCGGTTCAAAGCCAACGTTCAGCTGTTCGAGCATATAGTGCATGCCCGATGGCGGCGCATCGGACTTGTCGGCCAAGACAGTGTCGACAAGATGTGTACGGCGAGCGCCAAAGACCCCCACCCCACCCACTATATTGGAATAAGGCTGATTGTCCTGAACGAGCGAAGAGCGAGCGGCATGGATAGAATTGAGATAAGCATGAAAATCCTCGTTGCAGACAGACAGCGAGATGACGACAGAGTCGACAAAAAGCTTAGGCTCTACATCAGATACAAAAGCATTGTCAATATTGAGGAAATAGGCGTACTGCGAGACCGAGACGCTAAGCTTAGACTGCGAGAGGTTGCTGACAACATTGAAAGCAGGCATAGAGACAGAATGTATCTCGCAAGGGTTGGAGGCGTAACGGTAGAGAAAAGAGACAGAGGGCTGATAGCGCCTTCCGCCCTCGAATGTACACCACTCTACCAGACAAGACTGATTGCGACGAAAATTAAAAGTGCCTGCGCTATTGGAGTTGATAGAGGCGAGCCAACGGTCCTGTTTGGCATCGCCGACAAGAGTTGTAGTGGCAGTAGTGATAATGCGAGAAGAGACAGCATCTTCGACGACGAGCTGATACAAGAGGCCTGGCTGGAGGTCGCCGGGCTGATTGACATGACAATAGACAGGCTGGAAAGGGAAGGCAAAAGGGCCAGCAGGCTTGTCGTCGAGAAGAAGATACTGGCAGTCGAGACGACGGAGCGGAGCATTGCCGGAGTGCATGGCCTGCTCATCGTTCCACACATTGATAAAGACATTGAGAGCTCCCTGAGGATAGTTAGAGCTGTCGGCAATAGAGGCATAATCCTTGAGATTGCCGGATCCGAGATAACATTTTTGCACCCTGACAAAAGTAAGGCTGTCGTCTTGATCGAGAAGGCAATATACGGCGGGGATCTCCTTCCAGTCGGCGTTGGGCGAGAAGTCGGCCTTGCAGGTAAACAACGACAGGCAGAACAGAGGCAACGAGAATAGAGCAAACTTAGAGAAAAGAGACATACGATATACTTTTATACACCCACAATAGAACGAATGACAACAGAGGCGCATGCGCAGCCGAAGAGAGGTGGAAGATAGGAGACGGTGCCAATAGTGGTACGCTTGTTTTGAGAAGGGTCGTCGACGACGGCAGAGGGGTTGGTCTTCTCAGTAGAAAATACAGCGGTGATGCCATCGGAGACGCCAAGCTTGTGCAGACGTTTGCGGACTACGGCGGCAAGCGGACAGGTATGGCTCTTGGAGATATCAGCAATCTGCAAAGCCATTGGGTCGACCTTGCCAGCGCTACCCATAGAGCTGACGACAGGCAAAGCAAGCTGACGACAATGATAGAGGAGAAAAACTTTTGGCGAGAGGGTGTCGATAGCATCGACGACATAATCGAAACGGCACTCGTTGAGCAACGAAATCATAGCCTCGTCGCGCAAGAAGAGATAGCGAGCATCGACAACGCACTGAGGGTTGATGTCGGCAAAACGCTCCTTGAAAAGCAATGCTTTGGAGTCGCCGACAGTAGACTGCATGGCTATAAGCTGGCGGTTGAGATTGGATGCGCTGACAGTATCGCCGTCGACAATGGTAAGAGTGCCTACACCAGCACGGCACAACATCTCGGCAGCATAGCCACCCACACCGCCAAGACCTACCACGAGGACATGAGCCCGGCGGAGACGCTCGACACCATCGGGAGAAAGCAGAAGTTCGGTACGGCTATAAATATTCTCTTCCAAAACAAAAAAACTATTCCATTTCCTTGATAACAATCTCGTCGGTAAGAAGCCATGGCTTCAGACCTTTGGCACGATGCCATTCTGGGATACGCCCGATACCGCGAGCCAAGACACGCACAGCCTTGACAGCGCGGCGTTCCGCCTTAACGTCGACAAGTTGAAGCGAAGAGACAGCCTGCTCTTTGTCGGCAGGACGGAAAGTGATGATAGCAGCAGCAGAGTCGGCAAAGGTAGAGCCGTCGTAGGAGAAAAACACCACCACATCGACAGGGGCGAAGATCCAAGCATCGGGATTATGAGCAAAGCGCAGCGACACCTTGTCAACATTGACAGGCTTGCTAAGCTGAAGTGTAACGCCGCAGTCGCCACCCGAAAAGCCTAACCAGCCTTGCGAGAGGTCTGCCACCTGTCCTGTCTCACCATCAAAGAGAGCATTGGCAGCATTATGATTATATGGTGTATTGGGCTTGCGGTCGAAAGTAGAAGAGACAACATAATCGTAGTCGCACCGCAGCATAGCAGTAAACGACGGGGCGCAGCCAACGCTGAAAGCGCGCGCCTTGATAGTAGTAGAGTTTTCGATAACAAAAGGAGCAGTATAGAGCGACGAAGACTCGGAAGGGTCGGAGCCATCGAGGGTATAGTATATAGCCACAGCCGTGTCGGGAGAAGATAGCGAGATGGTAAGCGGTGCGTTGAAACGGTCGCTGCTACGCGAGATGACCGGCATATCCAGAACATTGGACGATGGAATAGGCAGAGCGACACGAGTGAAATCGACAGGGTCGTACTCATTCATGTCAAACCCACAGAGGTGCACTGCAAAACTGGTCTTGTGGTCAAAGACGATGCAACGTTCGTCGATATCGGTGCCAGAGAGTGCCGAGCCTATGCCCGACAGTCGATGGTCAAGATTGATAGTCCAAAAATCATCCTCCTTGGGATAAGACGACGAACGAGCGAGGCTATTGTCGGAGAAAGGATAGACAGAGAAAGAGAAAGAGCTATCAATCATGTCGAAAAATAGACCCACATTGTCGTTGTGCAACGACACCCAGCGCGAGCCATAGCGGCTGCCAGCCTCCTGCGGCTTAGCATAACGGAAAGATAGCGACGCAGCAGGCTTCTTGTATAGGCCATAATGTGCGGCATCGTAGCGGTCGGGATAAGACTCATATTCCGGACCCATCCACTGCACCGAAGAGAGAGACTTGTCGACAGCCACCTGCATGCCAATGCGAGGCATAGACTTTACAGCATCGGAGGTCATAATACTATTGTTCAAGACAATATCGCCAGTGTGGAGGATAAGCATAGTTTGACGGACATCCATAAGAGTAACGCCAGCCTCGTTGGTATAACGCACCATCATATCGACAGATACCGTGAAGCTGTCGGGCTGCGAGAAAGCAATATCGGAAAGCTGTCGACGAAGAGATGCCGGGGTGAACTGCCGCCACTGACGAGCTACGGTATTAGATGACTCGTCGTTAGGAGTAGGCAGACGCCAAAAGTTGAGGGCAAGCGGCGAGGAGAGCAGCGACTTGCCGTGAAAGACATACTTTTGAAGTTCTCCAGAGACAAGGTCGACCTGCACGCTGCCAAAAGAGCCGGTAACGCCGAGCGAGAGCGGACGGTGCAACGTATCGGCAGAATAGTCGACATGCATAGAAAGCGAATGTCGGCCGTAGTCAGGCAGGGGCTGACGACCAATACGGTCCATAGGTACAATGAACTGCTGTTCGTAAAGCAGCGTACCCTTGGGCATAGCGCCAACGGCATGCTTGAGACGCACAGAGAAGCGAATGAAAAGCTCCTCGCCAGCATAAAGTGTAAGTCTTGGCAACTTAAGCTTGAACGCCTTACTACCGCCAGCCGACGGAAGAGCAGAGACATCGCCAGAGACTATAGATGGCTTGAGATTGGTATAGACATTATACTCCAACACATAGTCCGCAGCAGAGAGGAAACTGCTATTATTGGAGAAAGAGAACTCGCCTGCATCGACGCTGAAAGTACGCAGAGACAAGCTGAACGAGTTGTAGAACGACTTTATTTGCGTGGCGGCGGGCTGCAGCTGACGCGAGGAGGAGAAAAGCCCTTGACGAGAGACCGTCTGACCGGAGAGGTTGAGCGAAGTATAGTCGTTCCAACAGTTTAAGAAGCCACCATAGACAGAGGAGTTGCTCTGCACGAGACACCACAAAGGAGAGAGAGAGCCGAGACTGTTGCCCGTAGTAGAGCCAAAGCTAAACAGCAGGAGAGGTCGCGACTGCTGACGGCTGAGATATTGACGCACATTGTCGCGCGAGGCATTGGAGAGAGCAATAACATCAGTATTCTCGGAATAGCCTGCACCAGAGAAGATGACAGGACGAGAACGGTCCTTCTGCTTAAGTTGCTTATACGACGCCATCATGCAGACCCCATTGTCGGGACTTTCGCCCAACGACCACATAATGATAGATGGATGATTTTTGAGCTGTTCATACATATTCTGCACACGCGATAGGAACATATTGGAGAAATTCTTATCGGTAGCGACAGCCTTGGACTGCGTAGAATACGGGCAGAGGTTGGCATCGCATATAACATAGATGCCATACTTGTCGCAAAGATTGTAGAAATAATCGTTAGCAGGAGAGAATACAGCAGTACGCACTGCATTGACGTTGCAACGTTTCATCTGTTGCACGCACTCTTCGAGATAGGCGTAGTTCTGCACACCGTTGTCTGCCAAAGGATAATCGACAAAGACAACGCCGTTGAGCTTGAACGGAGCGCCATTGAAAAGGATCTTATCGCCTTCAACGACAACAGAGCGGAAGCCGAAGCGCGAGCCTACCGACTCGACGACCTGCATCTTCTCGTCGAGCAGACGAATAACAGCTGTGTAAAGATTAGGCACCTCGGCACTCCATAGACGCACATCCGGCAAATCCCTATCCATGCTTACCGACAGCTCGCTGCGCTTGTCGAAGAAAATCCACTTGCCCATCTTCTCGCAACGTTTACCATTAGGGTCCCACAGCTCCACTTCGATATAATAGCGTCCCTTACGATAGCGATTTGACACATCGATGTCGATGGAAAAAGAGCCCTGAGCATCGGCATGTATGGCAAAGTCGCGAACATTGACAGCGTTTTTGAGACATAGTGCGACCTCATTGCCAAAACCCAGAGAAGAAGGCAGGAGATTGGACTCAAGCAGAGAAGAGGTGGAAAGACTGACAAGTTGAAGAATAATATTATTAACCTTGCCAATCTTAATATGCTTGGTGATGTCGAACTCGGCGAGCGACCTTGAGTCCTCAGTATAGCCAACATACTCATGATTGACCCAAACATGGCAGGCAGAGAGAGGCTGAAGCTGAAGGAACACATCATAAGGTTCCCACTCCTTATCAACCTCGAACTCTGTAAAATACGATGCCGTAGCATTGCCTTTGGTAGGCAACGACGACACATTGTCGACCTTAAGGCGCTTCAGTGGCTTGCCGTTGTGCATCCATCGAGCGTCGGGCAATTCGACATACTGCCATGATGCGGCAGAGAACCCCTTGACATTCTCGAATTCATCCACGCGGTCGACAAAATCGGAGGTGTAGCTAACGCGCCAGTCTTCGAGCGGAAGATACGACGACGAGCGTCGGAAAGCGAGATGCTCGATGTCGTTCTCGTCGTCATACGGCACCACATTGACGCGCGGATAGAGTCTGTTTTGTTCAAAAACAGAAATGTCGTTCCACTCGTTAGCATTACGAGAAGCAGGAAGGTCGCTATCGTCTTGCTGTGCAAAAGCAAAAAAAGGCAGCACCGAAAGAAGCACCACCAAAAGAAGATTTTTATACATAACAACTAACGCGCCGCCAGGAGGCGAGCAATAGAGAGAGGAAGAGGACATGCCAATTAGAAATTGATGCCTGCACCTATGCGAAGGATATGAAACAAGACGGGCTTGCGCTCAGCGAGCAGTCCGGCATGCTTGTATTCCACTTCGTTCATCAGCATAAGCTGATAGCCGCCAAAGAGGCTGAGACCCACATTGCGAGTGATAGCAAAACGAGCGCCAAGATTGGCTCCGAAGAATACGCCACCCTTGGTAATAGTGATACCTTCGTTGCCACCCGACGAGTGTCCAATAGGTACATTATAGCCTAACTGCAAAGCGGTGAAAGGTGTAAGCCGATTACGGGTAAAGTGGCTGCGATACTCTAAAAAGACAGGCATCTGAGTGTAAGCGTTGGTAGGGTCGGAGAAATAGGTAACGCCAAGACCGAGAGCTGTCTCCTTGCGAAGTTGAAAACCCACGACTCCAGTAAGCTCAGAAAAACTTGTCTGCGCCTCAGCAGGGTCGTCGTTGACATTGATAGCATACGCATAATCTATAACGCTGTATAGGCCATGCCAACGAAATTCGACATGATCCTGAGCAGAGAGAGCATGGACAAACAAAAGCAGAGCGAATGCCAGAATGACTTTTTTCATCGAGAGATGTTTTGAAAGAAAAAGATGCAGGCTTGCCGCCAAAACGACAAGCCTTTGCATCCTATTTACTCCATATTTTTAAGATTATCGCTAATGATAAGCGTTGCCTCGGTAGCGGCTTGCACCTGTTCGACAGTAAAGGCGGGATTGATCTCTGTGAGAACGATACCCTTTGGGGTAATCTCCATGACGCCCATCTCGGTGATAATCATATTCACCTGTCCTTTAGCGGTAAGCGGCAGTGTGCATTTCTTGAGAATCTTTGGGTTGCCTTTAGCGGTATGCTCCATAGTAAGAATGACACGCTTGGCACCGACGAGGAGGTCCATGGCGCCACCCATGCCAGGTGTCTTCTTGCCGGGAATCATCCAGTTGGCGAGGTCGCCGTGTTCGTCGACTTGCAGAGCGCCCAAGACAGAGAGGTCTACATGACCGCCACGTATAATACCAAAGGAGTCGGCACTATTGAGAGTGGCAGCGCCAGGCATGGCGGTGATATAACCGCCACCAGCGTTGATAATGAAAGGGTCTTCCTGGCCTTCGGCTGGTGTAGGACCAATGCCCACCATACCGTTCTCAGTCTGCAGTGTAACATGCACATCGGCAGAGAGATAGTCTGGGATAGCTGTTGGGATGCCAATACCGAGATTGACGACATCACCATCGTGGAACTCCTTAGCAGCACGACGAGCGATAACTTTTTTTATTTCGCTTTTCTCCATAGTTTAAGTAATATTTATAGTTTTTAGCGACTACAAAGGTACGTTTTTTGTACAAAACTACAAAAACTTTTTTTGCACAACGTACCAATGTCGTTATACCAAGCTATTAACGCATGCCGCGTTTGACCATTTCCTGAGCAATATACGAGGCCTCATCGTCGGCATAGGTGTTCATGCCAAAACCTGCATCATAGCCCAGTTCCTTGGCAAGTTCATGGCTTATGCGCGGACCGCCGCATATAAGTATAACCTTGTTGCGAAGTCCTTCAGCCTCGAGCATCTCGACCAGTTCGGTAAGATTTTTGATATGTATATCCTTTTGTGTAACAGTCTGCGAGACGATAAGGGCGTCGGCATGAAGCTCTATAGCCTTGGCAATAAAATCTTCGTTAGCCACCTGGCTGCCGAGATTATAGGCCTCTATCATGTCGTAACGTTCAAGACCGTAATGACCGGCGTAGCCCTTCATATTCATAATGGCATCGATACCCACAGTGTGTGCATCGGTACCAGTAGATGCACCGACGACGACAATCTTGCGGCCAATATGCTCGCGGATATACTCGTCGCACTCGTGCATTTCCATAGTGTTGCTTTCGACCTTTGGCACATGGATAGCGGTATAATCCACTGTATGAGTACACCTGCCATAGCAGTTGAAAAAGGTGAAACCTTTGGTAAGCTCCTTGCTGTAAACCACCAGCGGGTTTTCAAAGCCCATCTTCTTCATCAGCTGTTTGGCAGCCTCGTTAGCCTCGTCGCCGGCAGGAACTGGCAGGGTGAAGCTAAGCTGAGTCTTACCATCGTTCATTGTGTCGCCATACGGCTTTATCTGCTTAAGGTCTAAGGTTTTGTCAAAATCCTTAGCCTCCATTGAATACAATCCTTCGCTCATAATATATAAATGATACTTGTTGTTAAAAACTATTTATTTTTTTCCTTTCATCAGGTCGACAAACGGATTCATATAATTGTCTGCCTTGAGGGTAACGCCGTCGAGACCCTTGCCGCCATTCTTAGGACGTTTGACATTGGCGAAGATGCCTTTTTCGAGAGCAGAGAAGAGACCTTCCTTCTGCATATTCTCGAGGAGTGCGGTAGCATCGTCAAGCACCTTCTTGGCACGATTGCGGACGATGCCGTCCTGCTTGAACTCGACTTCGTCGCCGATACTCTTCATATTGCCAAAAATATACTTGGCGTTTTCGATAGAGAGGTAGCGGTCGCTCATAAAAGGAGTGTGGATAGCCTCGGTAGGCATACCGAGAAGCTGCAATCCCTGATTAGTCCAGATGCCAATCATATTGAATAGAGCATCCTGAATATGACCACGGAAGATGTTGCCTGTCATGAACTTGGTAGGAGGCATATATTTGAGAGGAGCCTTGGGGAAAATCTCGCGCAGCATCTGAGCCTGTGCAAGCTCGTAGAGAAAGCCGTTTTCAAGCTGCGGGTCCATCTCAAAAGCATGGCCGAGTCCCATCTGCTCTTCAGGCAAGCCGGCGAGAAGAGCGAGCTGCTCGTTGATAAAATCGCTTGCAAGAACAGTGTGAGCCTCCTCGTAGGCATCGGCTGTAGTGAGGTAGTTGTCTTCGCCAGTATTGATAATAACGCCGGCAAAGCCATTGATTATACGACTGAAATACTGATCGATGAGAGTACGCTGCATATTGATGTCGCGGAAGAGAATGCCATAGAGAGCGTCGTTGAGCATAACGTCGAGACCTTCGAGAGCACCCATGACGGCAATCTCAGGCATGCAGAGACCGGAGCAGTAGTTACAAAGACGGATATAGCGGCCAACCTCTTCGCCCACCTCGTCGAGAGCCTTGCGCATGATGCGGAAGTTTTCCTGAGTGGCGTATGTGCCACCAAAGCCCTCAGTGGTGGCGCCGTAAGGCACATAGTCGAGCAGACTCTGACCAGTGGTGCGGATAACAGCGATAATGTCAGCACCCTGACGAGCGCCTGCCTGAGCCTGCACAACATCCTCATAGATATTGCCAGTGGCGACAATAATATAAAGATAAGGTTTCTTGCCCTCACCGATAGTGTCGATATAATGTTCGCGACGCTGACGACGAGTGCGGATACGGCTGATAGCATTATCGACAAACGGCTGGAGGGCCTTGTTTATCTCCTCGACTTTGTGAACAGGGAGCTTGGAGATATCCAACGAGCCGGCGGATATGGCCTCAGCCACCTGCTGCGGAGTCTTGCCAGTCTCAGCGACAGCATTGCCAACGAGAAACATAACACCCTGATTGAGAACGCCCTTTGACTTAAGATCGTCAACAACAACATTGGGCAGTGGCACCTCATTGGCATCAACGCCATCGATGCCAAGCAGACGACAGATGGTACGTTCTACAGCAACAGTAGTGTAGTTGCCGACAAAATCCTGCACCTGATTAGCGATATTTCGAGCCACACCGCGTGCATATTCGACTTTTTGAAAGTCGAGACCTACTTTACTTTCTTTCATATCTTATTATCAATTTGATGTATCAACAGTAAATAAACATAGAAGTTGCAAAATTACAAGTTTTTTAGAGAATAATCTTGCAAAAAATCATATTTCTCCGTGATACGAATATCTTGGAAAAATGCAGAATAACAACAACAACCAACATTTCACAAACATTATCCATTACAACTCAATGTCTTAAAAAAAAAACAATACTATTTCAAAAAAAAGATATATCTTTGCAACGCAAATGTAAATCAAGCAAATCACAATAAGGAATCTTTTCCGTTGTGAGAACATCAAAAACGGGGCAGCAATGTCTCGTTTTTTTATCCAGACAGTACATTTTGCCTTCGTAGCGACAAACAAACCGAATAAATATAAAACATGAAGAAGATTTTAGGATTAGACTTAGGTACTACCAGTATTGGCTGGGCATTGGTCAACGAGGCGGAGAACGACGAGGAAACATCGAGCATAATAAAACTTGGCGTGCGAGTCAACCCTCTCACCACCGACGAACAAGACAATTTTGAGAAAGGCAAAGCCTCTGCCACTAATGCCGACCGTACCATAAAACGCGGCATGCGGCGCAACCTGCAACGCTACCGCCAGCGTCGCGACTACCTTGTCAAGTTGCTACGCAACGAAGGATGGATAACCGATGACGACAAACTCTGCGAAGAAGGCAAAGAGAGCACCTACGAAACGCTTCGTCTACGTGCCACCGCAGCCCAAGAGCCTGTTACACTTGCAGAACTTGCACGCGTACTACTTGCCATCAACAAAAAACGCGGCTACAAAAGCAACCGCAAGGCGAAGGACCCGTCAGCAACTGGCGAGCTGTTCGACGGTCTTGCAATAGCACGCGAGCTGCACAGCCAGAACATCACGCCCGGACAATACATGTACCAGCGACTGCAAAACGGCAAGACAGGCAAAATGCCTTTCTATCGTTCCGACCTGCAAAAAGAGTATGACCGCATCTTTGAATGTCAAAGACAATACTACCCCGACATATTCACCGACAAAGAACACGACGAACTACTAAAAAACGAAAAAAGCACTGTAGACAAATACTTCTACGCCACACATCACATTCCAATAGCAGAGATAAAAAGCAAGGGGATAGAACGACAGCGCGAGATATACACCTTGCGCAGTCGCGCCGTAGTACAACAGCTACTTGACGGAGAAGTGATAGCCGTTATTGCCGAAGTGCTGCGCGAAATAAGGAGCAGCAGCGGCTACCTTAACGACATCAGCGAGCGCAGCAAAGAACTATATTTCGAGCATCTAACCGTAGGCCAGAAGATGTACCAGACCATAATGGCAAACCGCCACGAAAGTCTGAAAAACAGGGTCTATTATCGCAACGACTATCTCGACGAGTTTGAACGTATATGGAGCACCCAGCAGCCACACCATGCCGACAAGATGACCGAAGAGCTGCACCGTCGCCTGCGCGACAGCATCATCTTCTATCAACGCCCACTCAAGAGCAAGAAAAGCGAGCTGAGCTTCTGCGAATTTGAGAGCCACAAGATAAAAGTTGGCGACAAAGAATATACCACTGGCAGCCGCGTAACGCCACGCTCATCGCTACTATTCCAAGAATTCAGACTACGCCAGACCCTCGCCAACATCTGCATAAAAGGCGACAGCCTGTGCCAGCAGATTATTGAAGAGCGCCACAAGCCAGAGAGTCAGCAACAGCCCATAGCAATGCTATATGCCGGCAGGGGAAAGCGCTTGCTCACTCACGACGAAATGGACAAGCTCTACGAGAGACTATGCTACTGCGAAAAGCTTACCGACAAGGAGGCAATAAAAATACTCATTCCAAATGCAGAAGAGAGAGCCGAAGCATCGCTCAATTTCAAAGAAATAAAAGGCAACAGCACCTTCTCGGCTCTCATCAAAGCCTACTGTGCCATAGCCAACGACAGCGGCCACGACATAGAACTCAAGAGACTTACCGCCAAACAACTTGACGAAGCACTGACACAAATATTCGCAGCCTTAGGCTACAACACCGACATCTTGCATCTGCCAACCTATAGCACTGTCGACGAGATGCAAGCCTCGCCGCTCTTCCAGCTATGGCACCTGCTATACAGCTACGAAGGCGACAAAAGCGCTACCGGCATCGAACACCTTATAGAGCACCTACAACAACGCTACAACCTCAGCAACGAGCATGCCCAAATACTGGCAGGTGTAACATTTGAAGAAGACTACGGCTCGCTGAGCAACAAGGCATTACTCAAACTGCTGCCCCACATGCGCCAAGGCATGATGTACAGCGAGGCATGTGCTGAAGTCTACGGCACACACAGTCGCAACTCGCTCACCACCGAAGAAAACAACGAGCGCGCCCTCACCGAGCACATAGCCCTCCTACCCAAAGGAGCCTTGCGCAATCCTGTTGTAGAAAAGATACTCAACCAGATGGGGCATGTGGTAAACCAAATTATCGACACATACGGCCGACCCGACGAGATACGCGTAGAAATGGCACGCGAGATGAAAAAAACCGCCAAACAACGTGCCGACGCCACCAAAGCCATATCCGACAACACCAAGAAACGCGAAGAGGCTGTAGAACGTCTGCGAGGCAAGTTTGGCATCGCCAATCCCAGCCGCAACGACATATTGCGACTGATGCTATACGACGAGCTGGCACCTAACGGCTACAAGACACTCTACTCCAACCAACACATAGAGGAAGGCATGCTCTTCTCCGACCTCATAGACATAGAGCACATCATACCGCAGGCACTGATGTTCAACGACTCATTTCAAAACAAGACACTCGAATTTCGTACCGTCAACATAGAGAAAGGCAAGCAGACCGCCTACGACTATGTAGCATTAAAATACGGTGCTGATGGACTGGAGCAATACATGGCGAGGATAAAGAGTTGCGGACTGTCGAGCAGCAAAATCGGATACCTCTCTATGACCCTTGCCGACATACCCACAGACTTTCTGAACCGCGACCTCAACAATACACAATATATTGCGCGCCAAGCCATGGAAATGCTACGCAATGTGGCACGCACCGTTACAGCCACCACAGGCAGCATCACAGCACTACTGCGCGAACACTGGGGACTGATAGACATAATGCAAGAACTGAACTGGAGCAAATACGAAGCGGCAGGAATGATTATAACGAAAGAACGTCGCAACGGACAGACATTAACAAGCATAAAAAACTGGAGCAAGCGCAACGACCACCGCCACCATGCCATGGACGCACTCACCATAGCCTTTACACGCCCAGCCTATATCAACTTTCTCAACCACCTCACTGCCCGAGGCGTCGATTCCAAGATAATAGACATAGAGAATCGATACATGAGCCGCAACGAACACAACAAGCTGCTATTCTTACCGCCTTTCGGCACACGCAGCAGCTTTCGCCAATGCGCCAAAGAGAAATTAGAGGAGATATTGGTGTCTATCAAGGCCAAAAACAAGGTGGTAACACGCAACACAAACACCACCACTACGCATGGCAAGAAACACAGCAAGGTAGAGCTTACCCCTTGCGGCATGCTGCACAAAGAAAGCATCTACGCCCTGCGTCATGTACCAACGCCACGCCTCGTAAAGGTCAACGGCAAACTCGACGAAGTTCTTATACTCTTGGTCAACTCTCCATCCATACGCGAAGCGCTGCTGCAACGCCTGCATGCCCATGGCGACGACCCCAAAAAGGCATTTACCGGCAAGAACAGCCTTGCAAAAAATCCCATCTATCTCGACGAAGCCAAGACAGTTGCCGTACCAGAAGAAGTGAAGATAACCACCATGGAAACCATCTACACCATACGCGAAGAAATAAGCCCCGGCATTAAGATAGCCGATGTGGTAGACAAGAAGATACGCGACATACTGCAAGCACGCCTCAACGAATACCACGGCAACGCCAAAGAGGCCTTTTCCAACCTCGATGCCAACCCCATATTCCTAAACCGCGAGAAAGGCATAACCATCAAACGTGTGAGCGTGATACAAAATATGACTGGCGTGCCTATCCACAACAAGCACAACCACTACGGCAGCCCCATACTCGACACCGACGGCAAAAGCCTGCCTGCCGACTATGTTTGGCTACAAAACAACCACCACTCCGCCATCTATATCGACCTCGAAGGCAACCTGCACGAAAAGATAGTCAGCTTCTTTGAAGCCACCACGCGCGCCATACAAGGCTTGCCTGTCGTAGACCGACACTACAAGCAAGACGAAGGATGGAAACTACTCTTCAGCATAAAGAAAAACGAATACTTTCTCGTCCCCACACCTGACTTCAGCCCTGCCGACATCGACCTTTTCAATCCTGCCAACGCCCAAGAGATCAGCAAGCATCTGTATAGAGTGCAAAAAATATCAAAAAAATTCTATAATTTCAGACATCACCTTGAAACTTCTGTGGAGGAAATTCCAGAGCTACAAAACAGCACTTGGCTAAGAATAACAGACATCAAAAAGCTTCGCAACCTTGTAAAAGTGCGACTCAACCATATAGGCAAGATTGTTGCCGTAGGCGAAGAAAACTGATAGACACCGATAAGCCATGATAAAAAGAACTCTTTGTTTCACCAATCCTGCATATCTGAGCCTGCGCAACGAGCAACTGGTGATAAAACTGCCCGCTGAAGGACAAGAGCCAGAACGACAGACCGCCGTGCCGATTGAAGACATCGGCATCATAGTCCTTGACAATCCACAAATCAGCATCACCAGCAGCGTGTTCAGCAAGATACTTGAAAACAGCGGTGCCATCATCACATGCGACGCCACACACCACCCTACAGGCCTACACCTGCCCCTCGATGGCAACACCTTGCAAAGCGAGCGCTTTCACCACCAGATAGAGGCATCGCTGCCGTTACGCAAACAGCTGTGGCAGCAGACCGTGGCGCAGAAGATACGCAACCAGGCGGCTGCGCTAAGCCTGCGCCGTGGCGCCGAGACAGGAGCCTTGACGGCATGGGCATCTAAAATACGCAGTGGCGACCCTGACAACCTTGAAGGGCGTGCGGCAGCCTTCTACTGGCGAAACATGTATGGCGACATATCCGACTTCAGCCGCGACCGCGACGGAGTGCCGCCCAACAACCTGCTCAACTATGGCTACGCCATACTACGAGCCATGACAGCCCGGGCACTCGTCATCAGCGGACTGCTGCCCACCCTTGGCATACATCACCACAACCGCTACAACGCCTACTGCCTTGCCGACGACATAATGGAGCCATACCGACCATACGTCGACATGCTCGTAGACGAGATATGGCACACCACGGCGGTAGGCATAGAGATCACAAGAGAAATAAAAGCCAAACTGCTCACACTCCCAACAGCCGACGTCATTATTGGCGGCGAGCGCAGCCCACTAATGGTGGCTCTATCGCAGACTACAGCCTCGCTCTACAAATGCTATGCCGGCGAGCAGCGCACCATCAGCTATCCAACAATTACAGTATGAAAAAGACAGAAAAAAATATTACCTATCAACGATACAGCCATTATACAGCCATGTGGATACTTGTATTATACGACCTGCCCACCGAGACGGCACGTCAGCGCAGGATAGCCGCCGACTTTCGCAAACAGATAATGAAAGACGGATTTACCATGTTTCAATTTTCGAGCTACATACGACACTGTGCCTCAAGCGAGAATGTGGCAGTACACGAGAAACGAGTAAAAGCCATCCTGCCCAGCACAGGCAAAGTGTGTATTATGCACCTCACCGACAAGCAATTTGGCAACATGCAAATATTTTACGGACAGAAAGAGGAGTCAGCACCACGAGGAGGCAAACAATTAGAACTGTTTTAACCGAATAGAAAAACTGACTATAAAGCAAAAAACTCGTACCCAAAAGTACGAGTTTTTTTTATTGAGAAACATCTTCTTACTTGTTGATAGTCAAAATGTAGCACATTTTGAGATGTTTATCAACTTTGCAAATGTACGAAATTCAAGCAAATCAAAACACTGTTATCAATGTGTTGATAATAGCAAACATAATGCGTATCGCCAACTCCGTAAAGTACGCCATACTAACGGAGCACTACCACACGTCTTGCCATGCCGTTGCCGATCCGAATAAAATAAACGCCCGCTGTGGCGACAGGAAAAGTAAACACATGTGGCGCATGCTGCTGTATAGAAAGTGGCCTACCCATAGCGTCGCACAGCGTTACACACTGATTATAAGCCCCCGAGACAGTGATGCCATTGACAATGGCGTAAATATTGCAGCCGTCTGCCAGTACGTTGCCGACGCCTTCCGACGCCTCTACAAAATAAGCCACAAGGGCGGTATCCTCATACACTGTCAGCGAGTAAGGATTGTAAGTACAGCCGTTGCTCCAATGGTCGAAGCGGTAGCCCTCGTTGGCTACTGCCATGACGACAGCCTGCGGCGCGGTACACGATGGCTGTGTTTCTATCTGCACCGAGCCTTTGGCATCGTCATCAGCCACGGCAGTGAACACAGGTGCAGCACCCTCTATAAAATTAGAGAGCATAAACCATGCAGTGCTATACGCATCCATCGTGCCACAAGGGACATAGACAGGCACATTGCGCAGACCATACGGGAAAGTTCCAAAAGTGATCACCGGGGGTACCAAGGCACAAACATGGATTTCTGTAATACCATCGCATCCGTCAAAAGCTCCATCACCAATAGAGGTAACAGCATGGGGAATAGTAAGCACTGTAATACCAGAGCAACCATAAAAAGCACTGCCATCAATAGTGGTAACAGTAGCTGGCAAGGCAATAGAATCCAGAGCAGAGCAACCGACAAAAGCCGCATAGCCAATAGACAGCAACGAACTGCCCAAAGCAACTGACTTAATGCCAGAACAGCCACTAAAAGCCCATTTGCCTATAGCCGTAACCGAAGAGCCTACTGCCACAGAATCGATACCTGTACAATTATAAAAAGCGAAAGATGAGACAGAGGAGAAGGTATCGGGAATTACAACACTTGTAACAAGCTGATTGTTGAAATACAGACTATCGACAGTCCATTCGTTCATCGCCCTTGCAATATTGAGCCACTTGTCGATAGAGCCTAAAAAGTAAACATTCAAGTCAGTACAATTTTCAAAAGAACATCCACCAATATACGTTACAGAAGAAGGTAGAGTAACCGACTTCAATCCAGTGCAGTTGAAAAATGTGTACTCATCTATCGTTGACACAGTATTAGGCAAGACAATCGAAGAAAGACTGCGACAGCCACGAAAAACACTCTTGCCAAGAGTCAAAGAGTAGCCGTTGTCGGCATCATGGAACGTTACCGACGACAAACTTTCGCAATCTTCGAAAGCAGACTCGCCTATGAAGGCAACAGAGTCGGGCATGTCGATAGCGAGCAAGCTTGAACAGCCCAAGAAAGCACTGTTGCCGATAGAGAGAAGAGTGTTGGGAAGAGAGACGGAAGACAAAGCGGTGCAAAACTCAAAGGCGGCATCGCCAAGAGAGACAACAGAGTCGCCCAAGACAACAGACGTCAAGTACTGACACTGGTCGAAAGCGAAACGCTCAATAGCGACGACAGAATTGGGTATAACGATAGAGGCAATTGAAGTAAAAGCAAACGCTGACTCACCAATATTTGTAACATGCGACGGTATTGTTATAGCTGTCAAGCTACTGCAAAAGGTAAAAACACCACCTTCAATAACAGTAAGTTGGTCTGGAATGTCGAACGACAACAGACTCCTACACTCACTAAAAGCGCCCACGCCTATCGACTTGACAGAATTAGGCACAGAGACAGAGAGCAATCCACTGCAATAGCTAAAAGAGCATACTCCAATCGACGTTACCGAAGAAGGAATGACGACAGATGTGAGAGCGTGGCAACGAAGAAAGGCGGAGTCGCCTATGGCCACCACTGGAGCGCCATTGATAGATTCAGGGAGAGTCAAGACACCAGCGGGAGCGACGTATCCGTCCCATGGAGTGTTTAGATAATCATGCGAGATAGGAGGGTGCACTATAGTAGCCTTGTTGTCGACAATCTTGTAGTATATATCGCCCACACCGGGAATAGTATAAGCAGTCTGTGCAGATATGGCGGAGACTGCCACGAGCAACGGCAAAAAAAGAAGAAAACGTTTCATAGACATAATTTGGAATTTGAACATTTGTTAAACACTGCAAAGATATGTTTTTTTTAGATAACAAACATACATTTTTTTTTTCAACCTCCCACCTTACCGTTTACACCAGCAACCATTACATCCTTCGGCAAAAAACCATAACACTCACCAATAGTAGCAAAACGGGAAATACATCATTCACGAACAAGCACTGGAGCGACACAGCATCGGCAATAATAAAAACAAGAAAAGGCAAACAGCGCCTTGCATAGCACCATCTGCCTTTTTTTCATATTCTGGGCTATCAGAACTACAATGACTTGCCGAAGCCGAAATGGTAGGTGAGTCGGAAGCCTGCGTTAAAATAACGATACTTTTCTACAAGAAAGGTCTGCAAAGGAGCAGAGAGAGAGGCGCGGGCTTTGTCGACATCAATTATGTCAAAATTATAATCATCGACATTGCAGCTATTGAGCGAATAGTTGAAATAAAAGCCGAGAGAGAGAGCGTTGCGACGGTCGAAATAGAAATTCCATCCAATATCGGCAGAGAGAGCGAAAAAGAACGGATATTTGACATCGGCAGGATGATAGGAACGTCTAACCCCATCGAAATGCGTAGGACGCACCTGTCCTTCGAAATTAGAGATACCCATAGCAGTGAAATTGGTAACACTGAAGGTAGACGAAGAATAGGAGTATTTGCCAAAAGTAGTTACCGGGAAGGCAAAAGAGCATCCGATGTTGCCAAAGAGATGGTCAGCCTTGAGAGAAAGTTTGAGCGGTATCTGAAGCATAAAGATAGTTTGATGTTCAAAGACTTCGGGCGTGGTAACCATTAACTCGGCATGAGTAGGCACCCAGTTAACACCATCGGAAGAGAGATAGACAGTGCCGTCGACCTCGGAAGAGACATCGGTGAGGCGCTCGTCATGCAGCATATAAGCCACTTCGGCACCAGTGGTAAGGCCAAAATGCTTGGAGAACCAATAGGTGTAGCCCATACCAGCTGCAGCATTGATGCCCGGCTCATTGTTCCACTTATAGCGACCACCATCGTACATCACGCAGCCCATGCCCACCTCGCCAAGATTGACCGAGAGCTCGTGTCGGCGCATGACGTCATCGGCATTTTGAGACATAGCACTTGGCACGACAGCGACAAGTAACAACAAAAACAAGGATATATGCTTCATAATTAAAATAATTACATTACAATCTCATCACCAACGGCATTGAGAAATTTATATTCGAGAAGGCCAAAGCTCTCGGACTGTTTGACAGAGAGCCTGCATTTATACTCCCACATCCACCGGCGACGAATAGAGAGGAAGCCACGAGTAAGATAAGCATACACATAAGGGTGAGCGACAAGAGTAAGCTTCTTCTCGCCCTGCACAGTAACAAGATGATGCAGATTGAGCTTGATTTCATCGACAACAACGAGGCTTGACTTTATAGTGCCAGTACCATCACAGAACGGGCATTTCTCCTGAACGTCGACTTCGACGACAGGACGCACGCGCTGGCGTGTAATCTGCATCAAGCCGAACTTGCTAAGAGGAAGGATAGTATGACGCGCCTTGTCGCGCTTCATCTCTTCTGTCATAACGTCAAAAAGCTGACGACGATGCTCCGCTTGAGCCATGTCGACAAAATCGATAATAACAATACCACCCATATCGCGCAGACGCAGCTGTCGCGCTATCTCTTTGGCGGCCTCGACATTAACCTGCAGAGCTGTGTCCTCCTGCCCAGTACCACTCTTGATATGGTTGCCGCTATTGACATCGATAACGTGCATGGCCTCGGTATGCTCGATATAAAGATACACACCCGAATGTATGGCTACGATACGGCCAAAGGCGCGGCGAATATCACGCTGTATGCCAAATTGTTCAAAGATAGGAGCTTCCATCTTGTAATGACGGACGATATCCTCCTTTTCGGGGGCAATATTATGGATATACTGCCGTATCTCCATAGCCACCTGCTCATTGTCGACATAAATAGTGTTAAAATCATCGGAGAGGACATCGCGCAAAAGAGCCGAAGCGGCGCCCAACTCACTCCAAATCTTAGTGGTACCCGTAATACGTTTAAGAGCAACGGTCATCTGAGCCCATTGGTCTAAGAGATTGTGTAGGTCAGCATCTAAATCAGCAACAGAACGGCCTTCAGCCATAGTGCGGACAATGACACCGAAGCCTTCGGGGCGTATGCTCTGCATAAGCCGGCGCAATCTGTTGCGTTCTTCAGAGCCCTTGATCTTTTGCGATATAGATATCTTGTTAGAAAAAGGTGTCAGCACAAGATAACGACCGGCAAAAGAGATGTCGCCCGTAAGCTTAGGTCCTTTGGTAGAGATAGGTTCTTTGACAACCTGAGTAACAATAAGCTGTCCCACCTTAAGGACATCGCCCACCGAGCCGTTCTTTTCAAGTACAGGTTCTGGTTTAAAGCCCTTAAGGGTGGTCATGGCAGAGTCGCCATTCATAGCCAGACGCAAATACTTGCAAAAAGAATTGTATGTAGAGCCTAAATCGAGATAGTGCATAAAGCCATCCTTATCGCTATTGAGGTCGACAAAGACAGCATTCAAGCCGGGCATAATCTTTTTTACACGCCCGACAAAAATATCGCCGACAGAGAAAGAACCACCTATCTTGTCCTTATGGAGTTCTACCAGTTGCTTGTCCTCCATAAGAGCAATCTGCATCTCGGAATCGTTGGCCGAAATAACAAGTTCCTTATTCATCAGAAAAATAGAAATTAGAAAGCAAAGAAAATCCTACAAGAGGAAAGATAATTAAAAAAACAAATTACACTGTAGACACATAGTGCCTCCAAGCGTAATTTGTTTTTTTCTTAAAGATGGATGGCAGACAAGAAGAAGAACAATTTACTTCTTCTTATGTCTGTTCTTACGCAAACGTTTTTTGCGTTTGTGCGTGGACATCTTGTGTCTTTTGTGTTTTTTACCGTTAGGCATAGCATTAATATTTTAGAGAGTTAAATTATTTCACATTGTCTTTAACAGCCTTCAAAAAGATTTTGGAAGGTTTGAAAGCAGGGATATTGTGAGCCTTGATAATAATGGTCTGATTCTTAGAAATATTGCGACCTGTCTTCTCAGCACGTTTCTTGATAATAAAACTGCCAAAGCCACGAAGATATACGTTCTCGCCATTTTCCAAAGACTTGCGCACCTCAGCCATAAAACTTTCAACAGTTTTTTGAATAGCACTCTTTTCAATACCAATATTTTCAGAGATTTCAGCAACTATTTCAGCCTTAGTCATAATATAATCGTTAATTATTAATAATTTACAACATGCTTTGTCAGAGTAACATCGCAAAACGATTTGCAAAGATACATTTTTTTTTTCAATTACAAGAATATTTTTAAGCAGCAAAGCGAAAAAACACGAATAAAGTGCATGATAGATAGAGAATAGAAGGCGATAGATTGCATTAGAGGGCGATATGGTGAATGGAAGAGGAAAAAGTAAAAAAGAAATGAAGAGGAATGGGGAAAAGAAAAAAAAAGAATGAAGAGAGAATGGAGGAAAGAGGAAGAGAGGAAAAATGAAGAGAGAGGAAGAAAGAAAGAGAGAAAGAAAGAAAGAGAGAAAGAAAGA
>JAZRVD010000132.1:0-5918 GCA_045598945.1 Bacteroidales bacterium
AGCCGGGTCATATTTCAAACAGTGAAGCCAGGACGGACAACAGTAAATTCTATAGCAAGGTAACGTTCGATGTGGCGGTGCCTGCGGATGAGACCTCTTTCCATGCTCTCATGCCCTATCAAGAAGCAATGAAAAGCGGCATGGTCACCCTGCCAATACATCAAGTTGCGCCTCAGGGCAGCAACGACCGCAATGCCAACATTCTCTATGCAAGCTCTAACGACTCTTCCTTTATCTTTGCCCACGCCTGCGCCTATATCCGCCTGCGTGTGAAGAGCAACAGCCAGTCCGGCACACGCTTCGTTATCCATAGCAGCAAGCCCGTTTCTGGCGTGTGCAGCTATGCGTTTGGCGATGGTCTCATGCTGACTGGCAGTACAGCCAACGGTGGCGACTCGGTGTCGCTGACAACTGAGAATGACAATGCTAATATTTTTGCAAACGACACAGCCTATCTCGCCAATGTGCTGCCTACGAGTGAGAACTCCACTGTAATCTACGAGGTGAAGGACAACACAGGCAAGGTGGTGGCATCGTGTGCCGTGATAAACCGCAAGTTTGCCGCTGGCAGCGTCTACACCGTTACGCTTGATGGCGACAAGCTTACCGCCACTGGCGAGTCTATTACCGTGCCGGGTCTCTTCTCGGTGTCTGACAATAAGAAAGTTGCCTTCTCCAATGGCAACCTGCAGTACAACGCTTCTTCCAACACATGGCGCTTTGCCTCTAATCAGTGGGACTATGTAGGCAGTCCGTCGCTGAATGGTATTGAGGATTATGACAACGAAGTCCCCGGTAATGTCTCTGGTAGCGACAACGCTAATATTTCTGATACTTATACTGGCTGGATAGACCTTTTCGGCTGGGGTACAGGCAACGCCCCCACCAAGCATACAACAGACAAAGCTGACTATTCCACTTTCACCGACTGGGGGACAAATAGTAAGCTGATAACCGACCTTGGCGCCGGCTGGCGCACGCTGAGCCAAGAAGAATGGTCGTACCTTATCGACAATAGCAAGGCTGTCCGCAATGGTAAATGCGGACACGCTACGGTGAACGGCGTGGTAGGCATAGTGCTGCTGCCCGATGCATGGGTGCTGCCCGAAGGATGCAATTTTACAGTTGGTTATGGCAGTGGCTGGACTACGAACAATTACGAAGGAGATGCATGGACGAAGATGGAGGCTCGTGGTGCTGTGTTCTTGCCTGCTGCTGGCTACCGCTTCGGTCAGGAAGTCTACCACGTGGGCTTCCACGGCTACTACTGGTCCTCTACGCATAGCGGCGCCTACTACGCATGTAACCTCTACTTCCTCAGTGGTTATGTGGGCACTAACTACTACAACCTCCGCTACAGCGGTCAAAGCGTGCGTTTGGTGCGGTAGTTTGGTTTGCTCCAGAACTTGCTTGATTTGCGTTTCCCAAAACCAAAAGAAACCAATCCCAAGCAAGTTTTTCTTCAACTGTGCGATGCGGGTGGGTCCTGCCGCCCTGCACGCACAGTTGAAGCACCTGCCAATTAATTGTTATAGCCATCTGACAAGGCATGAAAACGGAGCTGTGAATATGGCTTTTTTGCCCCCATTTTCCCTTGTTGTATTTTTCTCTTGTGTTATATTGAAGAAAAAAACGTATCTTTGCACTCTCTTTTTCAAATCAATAATTTATAACACTATCATCAATCATGTTAGAAGAGAATTATAAGCTCAACCCCAACCAATTGGTTCAGTATCTCGAGAAGCCAATGAAGGAGTTCACAAAGGCCGACCTGCTCAATGCTATCCAGCATTTCGAGATCGAGATGATCAACTTCCGTTATATGGCTAACGACGGTCGTCTCCACACCCTCAACTTCATCATCAACAGTCTCCATCATGCCGACGAGATCCTCACCTCCGGCGAGCGCGTTGATGGCTCCAGCCTCTTCCCATTCCTTGAGGCAGGCAGCAGCGACCTTTATGTCATCCCTCGTTTCCGTACCGCTTTCATCAATCCTTTTGCCGAGATACCCACCCTCGATATTCTCTGCAACTTCTACACCAAGGACGGCGAGCCTTTCGACATGGCTCCTGAATATACCCTTGCCAAGGCTGGCAAAGCTTTCCGCGAGGCTACCGGCGGCATGGAGTTCGAGGTCATGGGCGAGCTCGAATATTACGTCATCGCCCCTAAGGACGACCAGTATATGACTGCCGACCAGCGTGGCTACCATGCTTCTCAGCCTTTCTGCAAGTTTGAGGAGTATCGCACACAGGCTATGCAGATGATTGCCGCCGCCGGCGGTCTTATCAAATATGGCCACAGCGAGGTTGGAAACTTTATGGTCGATGACACCATGTACGAGCAGAACGAGATCGAGTTCCTCCCAACTACTCTTGAGGATGCTGCCGATCAGCTCGTTATAGCCAAATGGATGATGCGCGAACTCGCTTATAAGTATGGCATCACCGTTACCTTCGCTCCCAAGATTACCGTCGGCGAGGCTGGCAGCGGCATGCATATCCACACCCGCGTCAGCAAGGACGGCAAGAACATGTATGTCGGCGAGAACGGCCTCTCTGAGGTGGCTCACAAGACCATCGCCGGCATCCTCAGCCTCGCTGGCTCGCTCACCGCTTTCGGCGACACCAACCCAACCAGCTACTTCCGCCTCGTGCCTCATCAAGAGGCTCCTACCAATATCTGTTGGGGCGACCGCAACCGTTCCGCTATGGTGCGCGTTCCTCTGGGCTGGACCAAAGGCAGCGGCAACATGATGGCCAACTGCAACCCTCTCGAAGCCAATGATGCCGTAGACTTCAGCTACAAACAGACTATCGAGCTCCGCACTCCTGACGGCTCCGCCAACGTCTACCTCCTCCTTGCCGGTATGACTGTCGCCGCACGTCATGGCTTTGAAATGCAAAACGCCGTGCAGTATGCCAAAGACCGTTATGTCAGCGTCAATATCTTCGAGCATGAAGACGTCCTCAAGCGTCTCGAAGTGCTTCCTGACAGCTGCGCCGCCAGCGCCGACATCCTCGAGCGTGACCGTAAAATATATGAAGAGAAGGGCATCTTCAACCCAGCTCTTATCGACGGCATCATCAAGGATCTGCGCGCCTTCAACGACCGCACTCTCCGTAAGGACATTGGCAACGACTCTGCCAAGATTCTCGAGCTTGTCGAGACCTTCATCCACTGCGGTTAATCTTTTGCACGTCGTGTGCTGAATATTTCAACGGTCATCTATGCAGCACATAGATGACCGTTGCTTTTTTTCTTAACCTCATATCTTGTTTTATGATGCCCTCTGCAAGAGATTTGCTTATCACCCCTTCGCCTTTCCCTCCTTACGACAATGCCGTTGAAGATGGCCTGCTGGCTGTTGGTGGCGACCTCAGCCCCCAAATGCTCGTTACGGCCTACAGTCTTGGCATCTTTCCGTGGTTTAGACAATGCGACGACTATTATTGGTTTTTCCCTGACGACCGTATGGTCGTTTACCCTAACAGTTATCGTTGTTCCAAGTCGTTAAAGCGTGTCTTGCGTTCTGGCAAGTTCGAGGTGCGGGTAGACACATCTTTCCGGCAGGTTATGCAGTGCTGCGCCAGCACTGCGCGCAGTCATGAGGGCAGCACATGGATAACGCCCGACTATATCGACGCTTATACTGATCTTCATCAGCTTGGCTTGGCTCATTCTTTCGAGACATTCCTCAATGGCGAGCTGGTTGGCGGACTCTATGGCGTGTCGCTTGGCAGGGTGTTTTTTGGCGAGTCGATGTTCCATACCTGTGCCAACGCCTCCAAGGTGGCTTTCGCCAAGCTTGTCGATTTCTCTCTTCGCCATGGCTTCGACTTCATCGACACCCAGATGGCGTCGCCTCACATGCACGACTGGGGTGGCACCCCTGTCAATAGCGCTGCTTTCGCCAAGCTCATTCAGCCGCTTAATGTCGACGAAACACTCCAGTGCCATTGGTCGGCACATACCGTTACGCTTCTTTTGGGCTCCAATCAGGGCAGCCGTTATCAACTTATACGGCAAGCCTTAGATATGATATCCAATGAGGTCGGCTTCGTCTCACAAGCTTCCGATTGCTACGAGACCGAGCCCTGGGGCTTCGACAGCCCTAATAAGTTTCTCAATATCGCCGTCAATGTAGAGACCTCGTTATCGCCTCACGAGGTGCTGACACAAGCCCTCGACATAGAACGCTCTCTTGGCCGTCAGCCTCATGTGGTCCAAACTCTGCAAGACGGCTCGCGTCAATACGCTGACAGACCTATCGACATCGACATCATCTTCTACGATAACATCGTCGTCAATACCCCCGACCTTCAGATTCCGCATCCTCGCCTCCACCTGCGCCAGTTCGTCCTCGAGCCCCTCTGCGACATCATGCCGCAATACATCCATCCGGTGCTGCATCAGTCTGTCGCCAACCTGTTGCATCAGCTACAGTAATGGCGTCATGTATATAGGTATAAACTCGTATCCGTTCTCCTCCTTGTAGTCCATGCAGTGTATGATGTAGGGCAGGTGTATCTGGCTTGCAAACTTGTTCCTGAATTTGCCTATCGACGAGAATGTGTAGTTCTTGCCCGACTTCACCTCTATGGGACAGATGTTGTGCGCATTCGTCAGCGTCGGCTTCTCCACCAAAAAGTCTATCTCCATACGCTCCTCGGCTGTCCGGCTGCTCTTGCTGTAAAAGTATAGCGTATGACCGCTTGCCACCAGCATCTGCGCCACAATGTTCTCTATCATCATCCCCTCGTTTATCTCCAGTTTGTCAAGCATCAGCTTCTGGTACAGCTCTTCGCCTTGTATGCTTTTTTCGTCAAAGGCATGCGATATCAGCAGCCCTGTGTCGCTCATGTAGCACTTGAACGACATGGCGTCGCGCTTCAGCCTCATGCCAACCTGTGGCTCGGTAACGTTATAGCAGCTGTTTACATATTTGGCGTCCAACAGCCATAGAAATGCCGATTCGTAGCTCCTGTATCTCGCGCTTTGCTCTATGTCGGCAAGCCTAAAACGCTTCTCGTGCTTCTGTAGCTCGCCGGGTATCTGCTCCCATACCGCTTTCACCTTCTCGCCATAGCCTCTCACATGCTTGTCTATGCTCTTGCGGTATAGCGACAGTATATCCCTCTTCACTACGTCTACCTTCTGAAAGTTCTTGGTCTCTGCATATTTCGCCACAGCCTGAGGCATGCCGCCCACTATCATATATTGCCTGAATAGCGTCATCGCCTTCCTATGCATGGGACCCATAGGCTTTCTTTTCTCAAAACACTGCTGTACAAACGGCCAGGTCATCTCGTCGCCTATAGCCCACAAAAACTCCTCAAAATCCATCGGATTCATCTGTATCGACCTCTCCTCCGATGGTATCAGTATGTCCTGTGTGTTCTCGTTTATGCTCACTAACGAGCCCGTCTCTATGTAGTCGTAACGTCCGTCAGCAACCAGATGCTTTATGGCCTGCCGTGCCATGGGATATTTCTGCACCTCGTCAAATATCACCACCGACTCTCTCTCATATAGTTTCACTCCTGCCACATTCTGTAGGTATATCAAAAATTCTTCGGTCTCGTTGAGGTAATCGTCAAATACTGCCTTCATCGATTTGCTGATATGTGCAAAGTCTACCAGTATGTACGACCGGTATTCTCTTTTTGCGAACTCTTCTACAATAAAGCTCTTGCCAATTCGTCGAGCTCCTTCTACTAATAGCGCTACCGCTCCTTGCTCTTCTTTTTTCCACTTTATAAGCTCGTTATATATCTTTCTTTTCATTTCTTCTTTTTTTAGACGTTGCAAATTTACATTATTTTCCTCAATTATAGAAATTTATTATCATCGCCTTGCACCAAAACAAGATTTTTCCTATCCTCTTTTTGCACCAAAACAAGATTTTTCCCACC
>JAZRVD010000133.1:0-1267 GCA_045598945.1 Bacteroidales bacterium
ATGTACACGTTGATGGTGTAGCCGAGGGGCAAGTGATACGCCTCTTCTCGTCGGACGGCCGTCTGATGTTCGTCGGACATCAGTCTGATATAGATATGTCGGGTATGGCTAATGGTATCTATCTTTTGCAGGTAGGTAAGGAAGTGGTCAAGATAATTAAGAAATAAAAATCAAAAGAATACTATGAAGAAAATAATACTTTCAGCCCTCGCTCTCCTCGGCATGGGCACAATGGCAAATGCGCAGTTTAGCGTGTATGACCAGGAAGGCAAGGTGCTTTTTACCATGCCGACAACGCCAGCATACGTGGATTTCACATATAATAAGCCAATCACAGGCAAAGAGAACGGATATGACTGGGTTGACCTTGGACTTTCAGTGAAATGGGCGACGATGAATGTAGGTGCCAATGCACCACAGGATTACGGGGCATACATAGCATGGGGCGAAACAGAAACCACCACCAAGAGTAGCTATGACTGGAGCACATATAAGCACATGGAGGAAGGCAAGTCGGACTACAATTACATCAACAAATACCAGACAGCCGACAACTACCGTGGCGGTACATGGTATGATGCCGACCGTAATTTTGTTGGCGACAACAGGACCACCCTCGAAAAGGCTGACGACGCTGCATCTGCCAACTGGGGCGGCGACTGGGTTATGCCGTCGCAGGCCGACTGGGATGAGATATACAATAACTGCACATACGAGTGGACAACCCAAAACGGAGCGAACGGCTATAAGATAACAGGTTCTAACGGCAACTCTATCTTCCTTCCTGCCGCTGGCTATCGCAGCTACGGCTACCTCTACGACGAGGGCTCCTACGGCTACTATTGGTCGTCGTCGCTACTCTGGGGTGAAACTATATACGGCAGCCGCTTGTTCTTTGGCGAGAGCGTCTTTAGTTATAGAACTTGCTGCGTAGGATGCAGCCGTTACTACGGTCAGTCGGTTCGCCCTGTGTGCCCTTCCACAGGGAATACCAATGGTCATGTGGCCGTGGACCTTGGGTTGCCAAGCGGCAAGCTGTGGGCAGATTGCAATGTAGGCGCCAGCACGCCGGAGGCCGGCGGCGACTACTTCGCATGGGGTGAAACAGAGGCAAAAAGCGACTATTCATGGAGCACCTACAAGCACATGAAGGAAGGCAGCAGTGACTGGCAGGATATCAACAAGTATACTGCAGCCGACAACCAGACAGGTGCGATATGGTACAAAGGAGACGATTTTGTGGGCGACAACAAAAAGACTCTCGACA
>JAZRVD010000134.1:0-18104 GCA_045598945.1 Bacteroidales bacterium
TCTTAACATTGAGGACAATGAAATAGGTGGAGTCGCAAGCACCGGCAGGATTGTCGGCAGGCGTAACCTTTGCCAACACGCTATCCTCAAGCACACTGCTTGTATAGTACTTATTACCGGCAAAGAAGAAGGTGTCGCACACGGTGGTGTCTATTCTACCTATCTTCAGCTGAGACTTCTGTACCGTGAGGTTGAGCACGAGGGTGGAGTCGCAGCTCTTTGGCGTGGCCTTGTTGCCTTGCCATTTTACGCTGTCGCCACCCACATCGTAGTTGCGCCTTACGCCGTCGCGCCATGTAATGGTGTCGCAGGCTATAACTGTCTCTATGCGAGAGCGGTCTGTACGGTCTTGGTCTAAATAGAGGTTGAGGGTTATAACGCTGTCGCAGCCGCCAATGGCCTGACGCTTGGCGTTATAAGTATAGTAGCCAGAAGCGGTGTATGTCTGCTCGGTGGCAAACTGCACAGAGCCCTTCATGTTGTGCCATTTATATTCGGAACAAGCGGTGTCCTTAACGGTGTCGTAGGCTGTGTGATACCAGGTAGGAATATAGAGATACACCAGGCTGTCGCAGCCGTACCGGTCGGTATAGATATGGCTGACATCGCCAGAGATATAATTATTGGCAGTATATGTCGTTCCATGCCACCTGATGCTGTCGCAAGGAGTAGCAAGCGTGTCGGTAGATGTGGCTGTAGGAAGATGGAACTCAAGGTCGAGATACACTATGCTGTCGCAGCCCGCCTTGTTAGGTATGGCCAATGTAATAGGGCTTAGATCATCTGGTTTCTTATTGCCACTCAAATAATTGATATTGCCATAATTTATATCTGTACCATCAAGTCTTATAACTGTCCAGTTAAACACTTCGTAGCAGGAGACATGCTTGTCCACACCTTCTGTGGAGTGGTTGATAGCAAGATGCATCTTTTTCACACTGTCGCAGCCTTCGGCATTCCTGCCAACCACCTGGGTGTATGTACCAGTCTCGGTGAGAGTATTGCCGTACCACACATATTTGTCGCAAGAATTGACTGCCGCGGTATCGATAGTATCATGACGCAACACTTCAAGATTCAAGGTAACGATACTGTCGCAGTTGTTGGAGCGGGTAAGACGCTGAACAGGTGATGTAGTGGTATTGCTATATGTCTTGCCATCGGTCCATGTATAAGCACCACACGACTGCTGAGCGTCGATGGTATTGATGCTTTCATTGATAGTAAGATGTAATTCAACAGTGCTTCTGCAACCTTCGGCATTGATATACTCTAATTGCTCAAGACCATCGTGTGTATACACTTCGCCAGTATGCTGACCCATGGCAATAGAGGCGTCGACAACAAAACTGTCGCAAGCAGTGCGATAGAGTGGCTCGCCAAGAGTACTATTCTTGATAGTAAGTACAAGGGTGTCAGCAGCGGCACATACAAAGCTGTCGAGCTTTGTAACATCGCCAGGCTGGTAGCGATATACGTCGTGCTGATAGAGGTAACGACCGCTGTTGTAGTACGTCTCCCCATTGCCGTCATGCCACCAAAATTCGTTGCAAATAACTGTGTCGAGACGGTGCGAGGCATAGCTCAACACAAGGGTGTCGTAGCTGGTGCAGGAGCCTGTAGGATAGGAATAGGTGTATATAGAATCAGCATTAGCTAATACCTTAGTACCATCGTTCCATGTGTAAAGCTGTGGCGAACAGAAGATAGTGTCGACCTTGCGACGCTGAGTCTTGGAGATAGTAACCTCAAGAGTGTCGATAAAATAATTACCCTTGTCATCCTTGACAGTATCGTAATATGTGCCAGAGAGATAGTACCAGTCTTTGTTGAACTCTACGCTGTCGCAGCCCTCCATAACATACTTCTTGCCTTTGTTGGAGAAGAAGAAATGGACGGTGTCGTAGCTGGGACAGCCAAGTGTATTGAGATAGGTGTCGACAACCTGCTGTGTGTCGCCATCGATAGAACGGAACGTACTTACCGAGCCGTCGCGCATGGTGTAGTATACAAGGTCGAGACCATGTATCACCTTGCTATAATAATCGCCATGGTTGATAGTGAGATACTGGCGAGTGGTCTTGGAGCATACTCCGTCGACAACATTCTCTTCTACCATCTCCATCCAGCCGGTAGTAGTATAAAGGGTGTCGTAAACGCTCCAGCGCAGGCTGTCGCAAGAGACTACACTGTCGAGCGTTACGGTAACAGGGTGCTTGATAGTGATACGCAAACTCTCAAGGCTGTCGCAAGAGAGGGTGTCGGCAATGACGACGTAGGTGCCAACCTTTACGAGGCTGTCTACCACATTGTGGTCGATATTGCTATGCTTGCCGTCGCCGTCTACATAGTCGTAACTGCCACAGGCTACATGTTCTATAGGCATAACCTTCTTGGCACCAAGATGTACGGTAACGGTAACAAAAGAGTCGCAGACATTGTTCACTCCCCAGCGCTTGCCAACCTTGACCGCACCGGTGGTCTGAGTCTCACCGTAGGAGATGCCATCGGTAACCATAAAGAAGTTGTTATATACTGTGTCGGTAAAAGGATTGTCAGACGACTTGATGACAACGCGGTTGGTGTCGCAGGTGTAGGTATGCTTGTAGGTGGTGTCGGCATGTGCCACATAGATGTCGAGCTTGATAATACTGTCGCAGCTATGCATGGTCTTCAACGTGTCTACATAAACGCCTGTAGAGGTGATGACACGGTTGAAATTGTTTTTCTTATAGTATTTTCCTTCCGGCTGATTCCATGTGTAGCTCTCGCAGACGCTCTGTTTCAGAATGGTGGCGCTGTCGGCATGGTTGATGACGATTTTGTGCATCAGCCATACGGGGCAGGTGCTATAGATGTCGGGGTGCTCGTCGCCGTCGTGGATAATGTCCGACTTGGTAAAGGTTACAGTCTTACCAGCATTGATGCCTGAGGAGAAAGTGTGAGTATATGAGTCGCAAGCCACAATGCTATCGACAATCTTCTCGGTATGGTTAGTAACCTTCACGGTAAGGTGTATGACGCTATCGCAACCATATACACTTGGAATAGTGTTGGTATAGAATTCAGAAGAATCGCAAGTAACTTTAACGGTGTAGCCATTCCATACAAGAGAGTCGCACACCACGCCAGCGTTATACACAGTATGCAACTCGTCTATTTTCACATAGTCGAGTCTCACCACGCTGTCGCAGCCTTGCCATGTAGTGAGGGTAACGCTGGGCTTGTGTTCGGGGTCAAATTCTGTCCAATTGTACAATGTGCCGTTCCACATCAGCTGGTCGCAGCCTTCCTGTTTATCGATAGTCTCAACATCTTGAGCAAGGGTGAGGAAGAGGCGCTTGTTGATGTTGCACTCCAGTTCGTTAACACCTACTGGCATAAATACTACATTGGGCGAGGTGTTGTGATCGAGCTTACCCTCCCAAAACTCGCCTGGTGCATACTCCCACTCATATTCTTCGTCGCAGGAGACCACAGTGTCGATAATATTGGTAGAATGACGCAGCTGGAGGTTGAGTATGTAAGATGTGTCGCAGCCCTCTTCAAACTTTTCGTGATGGACGAAATACTCGATACCGGAAACATCTTCGGCATACTTTACATTGTTGCGCCAGCGGAGAGAGTCGCAAGCCTTCAGCTCGTCGTTGTTGTAGTTGTCGTACTGTATATATTTGCGACGCAGACGCAACGAGAGACGGACAGTACTGTCGCATCCTTTTTCAAAATCACGCAAGATAACATGCTGGTCTTCAACAAGGGCAGTATGAGGAGCCTCTGGGTCGGCTGTATAGGTATGGCTATATCCGTCATCTACACGCCATGTATATGTGTTGCACGAGCTGTCTTCAAATATGCCAGAATTATACGTCTTGACCCTCAGCACAAGGGCAGAGTCCTTGTTGCACTGTATAACGCCAGGAGCGTCGACAGGTGTGCCGTCCTCGTTGTAACCGATAATCTTGTGAGAGACCACATGGGTGTCTATGCTACTGGTATACTCCTTGCTGTACCACGTATAGCTACCGCAGACATTCTGCACATTGGTGTCATAGTAGTTAGGATAAAAGACAATATGCAAGGTGTCGAAGGTCGGGCAGCCATGCTCGTCGTCGGGACCTTGGCTGACAACGTCGTAGTGCACTGTGTCCTTGCCACTCCTTTCTACAAGATGCAGAGCGCCAAAGAAATCGTTGTTCCACGAGAGGGTGTCGCAAGCCTTGACATCATAAACATTGTCTACACCGTGATGAATGATAACCTTGAGAGGCTCAAGGCTGTCGCAATACAGCTCGTACTTCTTCAGCGGGTAAGCCTGCCAGAAGCGCTCAAGGGCTACACCGTTCTCTGTCATGATAATGGTAGAATCCTTACCCAAGTCGATGAAATAGTTGTTGACCGTAAGCGTAGAGCAAGCCTCACGCACCACCGTATCTTGTATCTTGGTGGGGAAGATGGTAAGATTGACCCTCACGGCTGTGTCGCAGCCTTTATCATACGAACGCTGGGTAACATTGGTGTACTTGCCCGAAGAGGTGTAGGTCTTGCCAAACTGGTCCCAATAGAACTGAGAGCAGCGAGCCGTATCGAAGGTACCCGTATCGCTATGCGACTTGATAGTTAGATAGAGATAGATGATAGAGTCGCAGTCGTGCTCGTGAGCTTTTTTCAGCACCACATGCACGCTGCTGTCCTGAACGTTGGCAAAATATTTCTCGTTGTTGCGATGCCACACAAGGCTGTCGCAGTAGTAGAGAGTATCGGTGGTGTGAGCATGGTTGAAGATCTTTACACGCAGCACCTCGGCACTGTCGCAGCCGTTGGAAGCCTGATGCAGACTGCCTGCCTTGTAAAGCTCGGTAACGATATCTGTATCCTTGTCAACAACGACTGCCTTATAGTTCAAGGTGTCGCAACGGTATGCCATGGTAACATGGTCCATACGCGAGCGGACATCGATATGAAGATAGGCTATGGAATCGCACCCTTTAGCGTTAGCAGCCTTCATACGAACGCGGAATACATATTCCTTTGTATTGTCGTCGACATACAATGTAGTATTAGACCAGTAGTTCCAGTCGTCCGACTCTGAATAACTGCCGGATTGATACTTTGTCCAAGGAATGCAATGAACTGTAGTAGTACATCCCGGTGCAATAGTATACTCTGTACAAGAAACTATCTCCTGCAAATCAGAAGAGGTCTCGGTGCAGAAGTTTACATCCTTAGTAAGAAGGAGTGTGTGGATACTGTCGCAGCCATTGGCAGATAGACGGCCAGCAGCATGTTCCGTGATAGAGGCTTTAGTATAGCGGAAATCCTTATAGATATTCTCGGGATATGGGGCTTCACTATAATTATATGGCTCTCTCGTTTTTGAGCCTGCATTATAATTATTATATCTGTACCAAATATATGTATTGCAGACTACAGAATACGGATCTTCAAGCGTAGGATTGACATCAAGATAATAGGTAGGCAACACAGTGAGATTGAGGAGATAGACGCTGTCGCAAGCACCGCCTGGCAGTTTGCCATGACGATAGCGTGGAGCAGAGGATAGAAGTGCAGCACGATTAGCGGCGGTACTGAAATCGTGTGAGCCAGTGTTGATGGAGGCTTCGGAGGTAAACTGGCCTGCCAGCCATGATTTACCACCATAATAGACGGTATTGGAAGTTTTCCATGTAAACGAAGGATTGTCTGACGGGTCGAGACACACCGTAGTGTCGACAATGGCAACAGAATCGTGGGTGGTAAGCTTCAGCACAAAGGTTGAGTCGCAGACATCATTGCCTGTTATAGGGTCTTTGTGATAGCCCTCCGTGGTAGTGTAGTAGTGCGTGGTCTCTTTGCCGGTAGGATAGCCTTCGGATTTCCAATCGTCATCGGCAGGGTATAGCTTGTTGTCTCTCCACCATTTGTATTTACCGCAGGCGGCTACACAATCGTATCGAGGTTCGGGGACGGTCTCGTTCTCAAAAAGCTTGAGCTTGAGAAAATAGACACTGTCGCAGGCAGAATAATGAGAGTGTTTTACAGTGTCGCGATATTCGGTCTCCGTTTTATAAGTCGTCGCCTTGGGAGAAGAAACTGTAATAGGAATGCCACGCCAAGTATATTTGCCGCAAGCGTTGTCAGCCTTAGGCTCGTGCTCTACGTTCTTGAACACATAAAGCCTTAGGGTGTCGATACTGTCGCAATAGAGCGGCTTGGTATGTGTTACAGCATTATAATTTTTCGTTGAAGGATAATACTGCGTCTCCACATAATCGAAGGCATCCCATGGACCACGGTCTGAAAATACATCGTAAGGTTCATACGTCAAAGCAGTGTCGATCGTCTCTATCATGCCCTCACCAGAAGGAGCGATCTTGTTGCCGCGCCAGTTGTATTCTGTAGTATAGTTGAGGCAGATGGTGTCTTTGATAGTGCTGCGCTCATGGTGTTTGATGTGAAGATTGATGGTAATGGTACTGTCGCAGCCGTGCGAGGTGTTGATAACCAACTGGTCGGTGTTGTTGTTCGCCGTGTATTTTTTAGGATCTCCGCCACGAGGATAGGTAACTTCAATGTCTTTCACGTTATCGCGTCCACGCGAAGCAAGCTTGGGATCCTTGTCGTATTTTTCCTTCACCTTCCATACATACTCGTCGCAGGCATAGTCCGACATGGTGTATTCTGAACTTTTATACAGTGTCAGGTTGAGTTTCAACGTACTGTCGCAGCCATGAGCAGTGTACAAACCCGTAGCAGTCATTAATCCTCCTTCGGTATAAGTTAATGTTTTACTATTAGTAGCAGTATACGCATCATTAGTAAAATCATCATCAGGACGCGGTGTAAGATAATAATTATTAATTTTCCACTCAACCTTATCGCATACCGTAGTGTCAATAATTACTGGATCGGAGGATTTATGGACAGTAAGCTTGAGAGAATAATAATTGTTGCAATATTTCGATGATTCCTTAAAACCATTTCCATCTATGTCGAACGAATTCTTTTTTTCCTTTTTTGCAACACTTACAATATCGAGAGACGTTTCACACACTGTATCGAGAAGTTTGGCTCCACCTCTTTTCCAAGTATATTGGTCGCAAGCTATAGCTGTAGTATAAACTGTATCGTTTTTGAAAATCCACAACTTAAGAGTTAGAATACTGTCACAGCCTGCCGGCAGACCGGCATGAGCAGGTGAGCCAGAAGCATTGGTCTCGGTAACATCAGCACGCATGGCACCATTCTTGATAGTATTTGTACGGACTATAGAATCGCCAACTTTTACATCGCTATACGAATAAGTCTCTTCGAAACCGCCTGGATACGACTTTGTGTTCCATATATACTCATTACACGCAGAGTCTACTATCGTCTTCTCCGGCACCTCATATATCGTTACTGGCTGCTTATTGATAACATAGCATTTACCTGATGCTGTTTCATACGCACCAGCCGCAGTCTTATTATTTATATATTTACCAGCCTTAGAATCTCCTTTATAATATACAGTTTTCTCAAATTTACCATTCGTAAATGTCTCCTCAATATTAGGAACAACTATTCCACCGACTGTTAGGCTACGACAGCCTTTTACCGGCTCAACTTCATTATATTCTATATACTGTTTTACAACATATAGCAAAACTGGTGCAGGATCAAGACCAGAAATACAATCAGTACAAGCGCTTTCCAAATCAGTTGTTTTTTGAAAAAACAATTCATTTGAATTTGAAAAAGATGCAGCCCATTCGCCCTTGTAATAGATCATCCATCCACCTGACTTATCATCATAATCAGTCTCTCCCGTAAGACACAATGTATCGCGAGCTACAATAAATTTTTTACCACCTATTTCTTCTAACTTAGCATTTATCTCACGTGGTGTCTGCCCCCACAATGTAGCACAAGGAGCTATCAGCAATAAAAGTAAAAGTGCAGAAAAACTAATAATATTCTTCATACCAGACACTTTGTTCATATAATTATTATTTTTATTTCTAACCAACATCAAACCCACCTTTTACAACAGTCTCTTTGAACGCGAATAGGGGCGAGCGTTAGCCCCCTTGGAGGCTCCGCCAAAGCCAAAGTTGTAGGCCACATGAAAGCCTAACCTATAGTAACGCACAGCAGACATCATGTTCGACTTGACAGCTCCGCGATAGTACTCTATCTTTCTGCCGTCGAGCTTCAACAACTCGGCATTGGGGTCGTTGCTCAACGATGCATCGTTGAGTCCATAGTCGAGATAAGCGCCCAAGGTTACCGAACTGCTGTGAGAGAACTCAAAGGTGTAGCCTATCTCCATGGCAAGCAGCACATAAAGCGGCAGCGGTGTCTTGAAAGCATCGTAGTCGCCCTTGTCGCCAGGCGCACTGGGCTGTGGCATAGGATCAAGAAGCTTGGTACCGGTGCGACAGATAGAGTCGACATTCATCAAGGTGGTGCCATACTCGTAGTGCGCGTTCATCTTGAGCGGCACAGCAAATTTGAGACCAATATTATAGTACCACACATTGTTGTGGATAGCAAGTAAAAGAGGTATCTCTATAAATGCCGCATCGAAATGCTCCTTGACACTGGTAGTGTTGCCCACGCAACGCACGTCGGTCAGCATCTCGTAGCCCGTCTCTACGTCTGTCACAAGCATGTCGCCAGTGTAGGTGGAGATAATGTCAGAGCCCGATATCGAGGAGCTGAGCGAGTTGTAAGCAATACCCGCTGTGATACCAAAGAACTGGTTGAACATATAGGTGTACTGCAAGTCGAGTCCCCAGGCAAAGCCCGGAGTGTAGTCTACCATCATATTGCCGGCAGGCATGATGGCGCCTATGCCCACACGAGGTCCCAGAGAGATAGTGGAGCTCATAGGTCCAGAGGCTTTGGTGGCAAAGCTTACTCCCAGTATCAGCAAGGTTAAGAAGAGTACCTTTTTCATTATAGCGTTATTATTTTTTTCGTTTTATTTGACTATCAGGCGCTGTGTGGCCACATTGCCCGCAGCGTCGACCATTCGCACCGTGTACACGCCTGCCGAGAGTGAGACAGGGAGAACGGTAGACTGCATGGCGCCATTGTAAAGGGTGCGACCTTGCAGGTCGAAAAGCATAAGGGTGGCGCGTTGAAGCTCGTCGTCGGAGAGCGATGTACCAATAGTTACATTAGTACCTGCAGCGGCGGGGTTAGGCATGAGAGTAAAGGTCATAGCAGCCTTGTCGACATCGTCGACACCCTGGTTGTCGGAACAATAGGTATCGGATGCCATCCACACCTCGTAGTTGTCGTCGATAGCCACCTCTACATAGTAGCAGCCATTGAGCTGACTGTAGTAATATTCAGAATAGTAGTCGTCGGTGGCATTGGGGATAAGCACACCGTTGCGATACCAGCGATACGCCGGATAGTCTACCCTGCCAAAGTTGACACCATTGGGATAATGGTTGACCATAAGGAGCTTGTTGTCGTTGCAGACCAGCACCGGACGAGGCTTGTCGGTGAGGACAAACTTGAGTGTAACGATACTGTCGCAGCCGTTGGCGGCGGCAAAGGTCTTGCGATAGGTGCCAGAGGTGTAGAGGGTGGTGTCGCCCCAGTCGTAGTAAGAGCCGGCAGCGGCATTGGTAACGGTAGCCACCGAGTAGAGCAGGTGGAGGTTGAGAGTGATGGCGCTGTCGCAATACGACGAGGAGCGTGTCTTGAAAATAGCAGTACTATTGTCGGAGGTATAGCTGACACCGTTGCGCCATGTATAGGCGTCGCAGGCGGTGATGTTGTCCACGCCACGCGGCGTGGTGTAGATATATAGACGCACTATGCTGACGCTATCGCAGAGCTTGCCAGGTAGAGGACTCTTCTTGACAAAGACTGTATCGGAGATAAAGTTCACATTGTTGTAGGTATATGAGTCGCAGGCTCTGACGGCTGTCTCGCCAACAGGCGACCCCTCCTTGACGACAAAGTGTATGGCCTCTACACTGTCGCAGCCCACACCATTGACGCCAAGCTTGACGACGGTGTCGACAGAGCTGTTGAGCACCATGCCGCGCCACTGATAGCCCGGACAATCGCTGACATTGGTATGTTTGAAACTGGAGTAATTGACAGTGAGCGGCAGGACGACTATGCTGTCGCAGCCACCTACGCCTACCGATGCCACTGTGTCGGCATAGTAGCCCGACACACGCAACGTACCATTGGAGAACACCATGCTGTCGCAGACAGTAACGGCATCGAGGGTGTCTATAGAAGGATGCACCACTGTGAGGCTGAGCGTTATCACACTGTCGCAGCCATAGCGGTCTTTGAGACTGTCGACGACAGAGGCTTGCGAAGAGGTATAAGTAACGCCATGCCATGTAAAGCTGTCGCACGCTGTAACCTCGGAAGGATAGGTATGCGGACCTTGACCAATATATACGCTGAGATGCACTATGCTGTCGCAGCCATACTTGCTGCGAGTGCGCACACCCTCGTTGAGCGTGGTAGTGGTATAAGTGGCGCCGTTGGCTTGCCAGGTGTATGACTGGCAGGCGTAGACAGTGTCGTAGAAGTCGCCGGCAGGATAGATAGTGAGCAGGAGACGCTCGGTATTTGGACAGCCCTGCGAGTTGGTGGTAACATGCGTGGCAGAGGTTGTAGACTCGTTATAGACAGTGCCATGCCACGAGAAGGAGCCGCATGCCGACTCTACCACCTCGCTGCTGGTGGAGTATTTGACCTTGAGATAGAGACGCACTATGCTGTCGCAGCCAAGCGAAGACTTGCCATGATATACAGGCGCTGAGGTAGAGGTGGTATAGAGTACAGAGTCTATCCAGCGGAGACTGTCGCAGACCACTGGCTTGTCGGTAACATCGGTGCTGTAGCCCATACGCAGCTGCACCTTTTCGAGACGCGGACAGCCACTCTCGTTGTAGGTGCGACGCGACAAGGACTGCGAGGTGTAGACCGTTGAGCCTTGCCATACATAGCTGTTGCATGCCGTATCGATACGCTCTACAGTATCACTGTAATGTATAACGAGGTTGAGAGTGATGATGCTGTCGCAGCCCACCGCATTGGTGCGCTTGCGAGTAGGCGTGCCGCTCTCATAATAGGTAACGCCGTTGCTCCAGGTATACTGGTCGCACTCGGTAGCGCGCTGCACGCTGGACGAGGAGCGCAGCACCTTGAGACGCATGGTGATAGTACTGTCGCAACGCTCGGCGTTGCCACCATAGACCGTAGTGGTTATAGTGGTGTCGATAGTGAGGAGGTAGCCGTGCCACGAAACACTGTCGCACACCACATCTTCGTAGGAGTAGGAAGAAGAGTGGCCTATGGTGAGGGCAAGAGTGGCATAGTTGGCACAGCCGTTGGCAGCGTCGTTGGGGAGACGCATGCGCACGGTGGTGTCGCTACGGTAGACCTCGCGGTTGCGCGGCCATGTGTAGCGGTCGCACTCGTGAAGACTGTCTACAACCGACTCGCTCTTGCGAATGGTAAGGTTGAGGGTACGTATAGCGCCGCAGTCGGGCAAGGTGTCGTAATAGGTGCCTGAAGCCGTGTAGTTCTTGCCATACCAGGGGCAGACATCGCAGACATTCTGCGTCTCGGCAAGAGTGCGCTCGTGTTGGGCTATGGTGATGACCTTGTGGACAAAGCTGTCGCAGCCTACAGTGTTGAGAGTGGTAACAAAAGTGGTGTCGTAGTTGGTGGTGAACACACCATGGTCGAGCCATGTGTACGACTCGCAACCGGTGGCAGAGTCGGCAAAGGTGGTGGAATAACGCACCTTGAGGTTCAGCACGTCGCCAATGTCGCAGCCGGCAGCCGTATAACGCTCAACGCCATGCTCATCGACAGAACGTATCTTGACAATGGTGTCGTGGGTATAAAGCACTCCACGCCAGTTGTAACTGTCGCAGACAGAGGTGTCGAACTTGTTGGTCTGGCTATAGTTGACAATAAGGTTGAGATGCACTATGCTGTCGCACTCGTGGACTGTCTTGCCAGAGAAGACATCGGTAGTGGTGGCGGTATAGAGCGAGTCGTTCCAAGTCATAGAATCGCATACCTCGTGAGGGTCGGCATAGTTGTACGATGGGAAGACGGTGATATACTGACGAGTGTAGATAGGGCACTGGTCGATATTGTCGCCCTCGTAGTGGCTAAAGACGGTGCTGCTATAGTAATACTTGCGGCTGCCGATAGGATATTCCACGCTGTCGCACGCCTCGTGGTAGAACGGATTTTCGGTAGAACGGTTGACCTTGAGGTGAAGAGTATACACGCTGTCGCAGTGGTCGCGATTGGTGAATACCGCCGTGGCGGTGTCGGTAGACGCTGTATAAAGCACACCATTCTTGTCCCAGCGCAGGCTGTCGCAGACAGTGCGCAACGGGAGGTTGAGGTGGTCGGACTTGCCAAGGGTGAGATAAAGGGTGTCGGTAGAAAGGCAGCCGTACTCGTTGGTATAGTCGTCGTAGCCTATATTCTCGCCACGACGCACGTCGTACTTGCCAATAATATAACGGTGTGTACGCTCATGACCATGCCATACAAAACTGTCGCAGGCAAAACGTACAAACGACTCGTGCGAGCTGGGGTTGATAGTGAGGTTGAGAGTATATAGCGTGTCGCAGCCGTTGGCGTCCTTGCCCACAGAGTGAGCCGTAGGCTTGACGGCGAGGTCGGTGGTAGGATAGTCGTAAATATGGTTGTACCAGTGAAGCGGAGCGTTGTCGCAAGTATGAGTATCTACATCGACACGGTTTTCGGAACGGAAGGAGAGCTTGAGGGTAAGGATGCTGTCGCACTCGTGAGCGGCGACACCCGGCTTGACATACTGCGGCGAGTTGTTGACACCGTCGAACTCCTCGCGATAGTCTATGCTGTCGTACCATACCAAATTGTTGCACACCACACGCTCGTCGATGGCATGAATGTTTTTGTGCATATACAGCACGAGGGTAACTATACTGTCGCAGTTGTGCGTGTTAAGGCTGCGCAAATTGACGGCAGGGCCTACGCGGTCGGCGTTGTACGTTTTGCCATCGACCCATGTGTAGCTGTCGCAAGCGTGAACGGTGTCGTAGACACTTTCGACAGAATAGACAGCCAGCTTGAGATGGTCGAAATGCAGACAGCCGTCGCTATTGAGGGTGTTCTGCACCACCATGTCGGTAGACTCGTGGTAGACCGCATCGGTATACTCCCAATAGAATGGACCGCACGAGAAGGTGTCGAAGAGCGTGGTGTCGCGATGAGGTATGTAGACAGTAAGAGACACTATGCTGTCGCAGCCCAACGACCTGGTGAACACGCCGCGCCATGTGGTGGAGACCTTGGTCTGAGGAAGCTTGCCACCAGCCCACGGATTGAGACCAAGAGGCAGAGAATCCCACACATAGTTGTCGCAAGGATAAATGGTGCGATGCACCACCACACTGTCGTCGACAACCACAGAAAGATGAACGTTGCTATCGCAACCCCTCATATTGCTCTGCAGCCTATAGATGGTGTCAAAAGAAGAGGTGTATTTGTCGCCTTTCCAAATGTAGAAGCCACACGTGCGCTCGTTCTGCTCGGCAAGAGAGCTGTTGCGGATATTGACAGACAGAGTGTACACGCTATCGCAGACGCCATTGACAGCCTTAGGCACTACATGATAATAAGTTCCAGAAGTATTGAGGATGGTGTCGTGCCATATTAGGCTGTCGCAAAGGAAGGTCCTTGGCGAGACATACGGCGGAAACTCCTGCAACGAGTCGTTGGGATAGATCTTTGCCGTGAGACGCAGTATGCTGTCGCAGCCCACCTGATTGGGCAATACGGAGGTAACGATATATATGGTGTCGTCGCTTGCCACCGGCTGCAAGAGAGAATGTTCGCGCCACAGGTAGTTGCCGCAAGAGTAGGCAAGGGTGTCGGTGGTGTCGGTGGTGCTGCTGTTGATAGTAAGGGTGAGAAAGAGCGTACTGTCGCAGCCATCCTTGGTGAGCGTGTCAAATTGTGGACGAGCTCTAAGCTCCTCGCCAAGATTGCTATGCGTATACTCCATCCCATTCTTGTCCCAACGGAAGGTGTCGCAGGCTGTAACCTCAATCTGCGCGTCACGGACGCTGTGGTTGATGACCACATCGAGATATATAAGGCTGTCGCAGTGGTACTGGTTGGCTTTTACAAGAGTGTCGGAGTAGGCTGGCTGGAAGTCGGAGGCCTTGATGGTATGGCTGATGCTGTTGACAATATCGTTGTCCTTACGAGCCCAGTTGTATTGATCGCAAGCAGTGTCGTACTCTACCGAATAGGAGCTGTAGCGCACCTTGAGGTTGAGGGAGATGATGCTGTCGCAACCAGCCTTGTTAGGGATAGTGTCCTTGGGAACGGTAGTAGATTCGGTATAAGTCTCGCCATTGCGCCACGTCAGGCGGTCGCAGGTGTCGTAGGTCTCGGTACTGAACGACTTATTATTGATAGTGAGGTTGAGCGAGACAACGCTGTCGCAGCCCACGGTGTTGCCCTTGCGGAAGATGCGCTTATCCTTGATAGAAGCGTAATAGGTGTGCGACGGATTGTTGTCCCACACGTATTTGTCGCAGGCGGTAACGTTGAAAACCTTGTTGCTGCTATTGTTGACGGCAAGCTGGAGGGTGGTGATGCTGTCGCAGCTGAGCTTGCCATATACGCGCCATATAATGCTGCGCGTAACAGCACTGTCCTCGGCAGCGGAGTGGTAGGTCTTCTTGCTCATGCTCCAGTAGAAGCTGTCGCACTCGGTAACGCTCACCGTGTCGCGACCATGAGGATAGAGGGTAAGACGCAGCGCTGCAGAACTGTCACAGTGCAACGGGTTGCCGTCCTGGCCTTTAACATTGGTAACGGTGCCGCCATGATACTTGATAGGATTGGTATTGATGACGTATGGAGCCTTGGAAGAATGGAAGCTGTGAGAAAACACCGTGTCTCTACCATTGCTGCCAAAGCCATGCCATGTATAGCTCTCACAACCTACAGCATCGATGGTGCTGGAAGTATGAGAGTTGAAGATGACAATATGCATGTTGATAACACTGTCGCAACCCAGGAAGGCGCCAGAAATGGAATAGACAGGCGCCGAAGAGCGAACATGGAAAGCCTGGTCGATAGACGCTTTCCAAGTATTGTTGGAACCTGCTATATTGTCGGTATATTCGTCGCAAGCATTAACGGTGTCGTACATCTTATATGTCGGATATACGCGCAACGGCTGCACAAGCAGGCTGTCGCAACCTGCATGGTTGGGCAATGTCATCGTAAATCGTGCTGTGTCGAAAGAACGTGTATACTCCTTATGTGCACCTGTAGAGTCCCACGTCATAGGATTGCAGCCCGACAGAGGGGTAAGTGTGTCGGAGGTACTATGACGCACCGTGAGGCTCAGCGTGATAGTAGAGTCGCACTTGTCTTTGGTGACCAACTTTTTTGAACCATCAAGCTTGTCTACAAAAACAGTGGCATCGGAGGTGTAGAGGTCGCCACGCCAGCGAATGGAGTCGCAGACAGACTGCACGTCGACAGAATCTATGCGATGGTGTACAATAACATTGAGGTAAAAAACACTGTCGCACCCTGTGGTGGCCTTGCCAACTTTACGGCTTGTCTCCACCACAGTGTCGCTATAGAAAATCTTTTCCTCCCCTTTAACAAATATAGTCTGCGTAGAGTCGCACACTGGAGAGTTGAGAGTGGTGTCGGTCTCGTTAGGGCGTATCCTGACAAAAATTTTAACAATACTGTCGCAACCATACATATTGGTATAACTGTTGGGGTTGCAGTCATAAGAGCCAGTCTCGGTATAGGTGGCGCCATGCCATACGAATTTGGAGCAATGCCCAATGCCAGAGCCATCGTCCTTGCCATCGACCAATGTCGCCGACTCGGTAGAATTGGTGTCGCCATTCGAGGTGTTGTGAACAATGAACTTGATGTTGATGACAGAGTCGCACTTGAAACGAGAAGTCTTTAAATGATATTGGGTGTAATCGGCAGATGCCTCTATACGTTTAGAGGTCATTTCCGCATCTTTATTGTTTGCATCCGCTGCATTATAGTAGTACCAGCGGAGGCTGTCGCAGACAAGCGTATCTACATTATAGCGGCTGTCCTTATAGTTGTCTGTTGAAGAGTTGTAGATAGTGTCGATAGTAAGATAAAGATACACCGAACTGTCGCAGTAAGCCTCGGTTGGAGTACTATAATCTGACTTATTTTTGAGATCTGATGGCGATAAAGTATGAATACTATTTACATCAATTGTAACGTCGCGACGGGCGCCGCTGGCGTTCTTCACACTGTTGTCGGTGATATCCTCTCTATAGGTTTTGCCGTCACCTTTGGGGGTATTCCAAGTATATTCGCCACATTGTTCAAGAACTTCCTCGACAACATTGCCGGTGTTGAAAACATTGACATACACAGTGGATATGCTATCGCAACCATTAATGAAGCTTTGTTCCGGATCGCCGGGTACGCTGCGCACAAGGGTGTCTTCAATCACGCGGTCGGTGATATCCATCGGAACGTTAGGGTCAGTGGCGACAGTAGTATCGCGATGTTTCCAAGCACCCACCGTAGCTGTTTTCTCCCAAGTATAAGTGTTGCATGCGGCAATATATGTCTCGGAAGTCTTGGTCTTGCCAAGCTCAAGAATAAGGAAAGTTGTATCGAAGCAAATCTTGGTTGGGGAAACAGAATTTGGAGTAAGATAGTAATCTCCTTTTATTCGAGATCTACCATCTACACTCTCTGTAAAATTTTTGCCTCGCCATGTATAGCTGTCGCACGCTGAATGATTTTCTTCATTAGTAGTAGTGTTATGTATCGTCAACTGCAAGGCAAATACACTGTCGCAAGTCAGTGTGCCAGATTTTACCTTATACGGCGAAGAAGTAGTAGTATATGTAACACTCGGTCCTTTTATACCAGTTTTATTTGTAGATGTTGTGTATGTGTTACCATCTATACGCCATTCATACGAATCACACGCAGCAGCCTCATCTGTATGTTCCCTGACACTTTGCGGAATTACCGTCAAATCTAATGTTACATTACTATCACATTTTACTCCCTCAACCACTGCAGGTTTCGTAATCGTGTATACTCCGTTGTCATATACATTACCATCGCCAGACACCCATGTATACGGTTTACATTCACTTTGAACTTGCGTTCTTTCTGGATGATCTACAACATGAATTATTGCTTTCTCATAAAATTTCGTACTGCACTTAGTACCCTTATTAACATTAATAATATGATCTTCCGAGCCAACTTCCTTTATTTTTTCACCATTATCAGCACTTGAATAAACACCAAGTACCGATCCCGTCTTTTTTGATATCCACGTTGCCGACCCACAACCCTCAACTTTGGAAACTAAAGCTTCAGTATTTGTATCATTATTATATATTGTAACTATTATATCCGCATCCAAACCAGAATCATAATATGTACCTGTTTTACAATACTCTTTTTCATTAAATTTGGCACATTCATTACATGCACCTGCCGTAACTTGATAACTTGCCTGTGCACTGACAGACAATGGCAACAGCAACAAAATCAGAAAAAACAGCAGCACAAAAACATATCTACACGGTGAAGAAAAGAGCATGCTTCTATATTCCAAGAATCGTTTCATATTAAAACAATTATTTTTATATCAATACATTACACACACTTGTACGCAAATACATATAGTATTCGCACACTACAATGCGTTTTGCAAAAATACACATTTTTTAGTATAGTGTTAAAAAAATGTTGAAAACTTTATTTTTTAACATTTCAATCAAACACGTTTCAACATTAAATGGTATATAATAAACACGACAAGCACTCATCTCTTCGAACAAGTCATCCTCTCTTCTCGTACAACCTTTGCTTGCCTTCAGTCACAGCTTTTCACTCCACTAAGATAAATCATATATCTAACAATCGAGTACTATTTTATCGCATCAACAGTAAATTACCATTACAACATTGCCGTATGACGTAACATTTTTGAGAAAAAGTGTAATTTTTCAGCCCATGAAAACTGGGAAAAGTGTAATTTTACAGACCCCAAAAAGTGGAAAAAG
>JAZRVD010000135.1:0-2184 GCA_045598945.1 Bacteroidales bacterium
TCTTGTGCAAATAGGTTGCACTATGTAATATTATTTTTGTTGGCATCTTTTATTAACTAAAAAAATAATGTGTCAATGAAACGTATTGTATTACTTTTGTTTGTTGTTGTTGCTCTGTCGAGCAACGCTGTCTTTTCTCAAAGTATTTTTAGCAACAATGACGCTAATGTTGCAATTCAGAATGGCAGATATGGCGATGCTATCTCTTTTCTTGAAAAGAATAAGGCTGTTGAGCCTACATGGGGTACTTTTTACCTGTTGGGACGAGCCTATAGTGCTGTTGAAAATTATGACAAGGCTTTGGAGTATTTTCTAATATCATTGCAAAAAAAGTGTTCAACTGAGCAAAAACAAGCTTCTGTAAGTAATGTTTCTTATGTCTGTTTCCAACTTGAAAAGTATGATGAGGCTGTCAAGTATGCCACACAGGTAATTCGTTTAGATAATAAAGATGTATCTTCTTATGCAACACGTGCGTTCGCTTATATTAAGCTTGCTGAAAAAGAAATGGGCATAGCTGATGTGAATGCTTTTGTATTGTTGGGAGATTTTCAAATGCCTGATGTTGGCAAGACAGGAGCGAAATATTTGAGGTTGGCAGAGCAAGATCTGTTGAGAATTATAGAATTGAAGCCACAAGAAGATAACGGCTGGACATACGATCAGCTTGCCACGGTGGCTTTTTACCAAAAAGATTTTAAAAAATTAAAAACATATAGTATGAAGGCGGTTGATGCTGAAGATGGATGTATGATGTCTTATAAATGGTTGTTTGATATTTATGCTGATCGCAAACAAATGAATGACGCTGCTGATGTTGTTGTAAAGTCTCTTCGTAAAAACGATCCGTTTTCGTATGGTCTGTTGTCTCAATTTGCTACCACTTTTGGCGAGGATGGTGAAAATGTTTTAGCGCCTAAATTGATGATACAGTGTAATAGAAATAGCAATGACTCAAAATGGTACTATCATTTGGCATCATATTACGAGTATCTTGAAAATATAATGAAATGCGCGAAGTATGATAAAATAGCTTATGAAAAAGATGTTTATAATGCTAAGCTTGCGTCCACGACTGCTCGTGCTGTTTATCTTTCCGGCGACACCAATGGCGCACTTAAGTATGCCAATAGGGCTATCTATTTAGATGAAAATCAAGATGTCGCTTGGTATGTAAAGGGAATGGTCGAATATTACCGACGTGATTACGGTGCGGCGGCGGAGTCGATGAGCAAGGCTGTCTTGTTGAGTCCAAACGATGCAAATCTTTTTTTTACTCGTTGCCGCATATATATGAAGATGAAACGGTATGAAGAAGCTGTGGACGACATCTCTGTCGCCTTGTCGCTTAGAATATATCATGAAGATAGTCTTTGGTATTTGTATAATCGCGGGGTGTGTTATCAGGCTATGGGCAATGAACGTTTGGCTGAACAGGATTTTAAGACTATCATACAGATGACGCCAGAGCCTAAGGAGGGCTGTAATGCTGTTTTTGCTTATTTAGATTAGGCGAGATTGACAAGGCTATAGCCCATTGTATTCAGTGTCGCAAATACTTCCCCAAATCTCCACAAGTTTTTTATAATTCCGCATGCTTGTATTCTTTTCTTGACCGTAAGCTTGAGGCTTTGGACTATTTGCAAAAGGCTTTGGAATTTGGGTTTATTGATGTGCGTGGAAATGTATATTTTATTGAAACAGATGACGAGGCTATGGAAAACATTCGCAACACAGAAAAGTACAAGGCTCTTATATCTCAGTATAGAAAGACTTTTGCCGACGAGCCGCTACCGCCGTTGCCGCCCAAGTCAAACAATACAAAGGGCTTGATAGACGATTTGATGCAAAGATAACCTTAAAACTTTATATGTTATGAAAACACATCTTACTTTCAGCCGGTTGTTGGCGTATGCAATGCTAATGTTGCTTTCTTCGCAGGTTTTTGCACAGGGGCGCGAATTTATTCGCAATACAATGCGCGAAAAGGGCGAATGTCGCAACGTGGCTATTACCAAGTATAACGGCGATTTGATGCTGTGGGGTACAAATGGCTGGGCGTCGACACGTTGTCCAGAAAGTTTGACCGACGCTCTTAGTGAGCTGCATGACAACAATGAGTATATCGACGATGTGCAGCTTACCGACCAGGGCAGGTGGCTGATACTGTATGGCAACAATGGT
>JAZRVD010000136.1:0-22845 GCA_045598945.1 Bacteroidales bacterium
CGTATAGTTTAATCCATTGATAGTAAAGAATTATGCTATACCTATTCCTTCCTCCACACACTCATTATCCTTTTGTGTTATCAGGTGGTGAGTCTGCCATTTTCGTGAGTATTTTTTGTATAAATCAGCCCTTTTTTTTCTCTTTTTATCAAAAAGTTTATCGGACAGTAATATATAAAAATGCATAAAAAAAGCCGTGTATGAACGGCTTTTTTAATAGAAGAAACAAAAGACTAATCAATAGCGGCAGCGATAGCAGAAGCCAGCTGCTGCATCTCTTCCGGAGGGAAAGAGAGATGAGGCTTTTTGAAGTCGATGTCGTCACTGGAATTTAATGGGATAAGATGTATATGAGCATGAGGGACATCGACACCGATAACAGCAGTACCTATACGCAGACAAGGACATACCTTGGCAAGAGCTTTTGCGACCTTTTTTGAGAAGAGGTGCAGCTCGGTGAAAGTCTTGTCATCGAGATCAAAGATATAATCGACCTCTTGTTTAGGGACACAAAGGAGATGACCTTTTGCAAGAGGACTTATATCCAAAAAGGCGATACAATAGTCGTTTTCGGCGACTTTGTAACAAGGTATCTCGCCGGCGATGATTTTGGAAAAGACAGAAGCCATAATAAAAAAATTAAAATAGAGAAACAGTAACTAACGCTCGACAGAGAGTATTTCGAACTGCATCTTGCCAGCAGGGACAACAACATCGACTATTTCGCCGGCCTTATGACCCAAAAAGCCATTAGCAAAAGGCGAAGAGATAGAGATAAGCCCTTTCTTGAGGTCAGCCTCGCTCTCAGGGACGATGGTATAAGTCTGGACCATCTTGTTCTTGACATTGCGAATAGTAATCTTGGAAAGGAGCAAAATCTTGGATGTATCAATCTTCGACTCATCGAGCAGACGGGCGTTGGCAACAAGGTCTTGAAGTTTGGCAATTCTTGCTTCAAGATGCCCTTGAGCCTCTTTGGCAGCATCGTATTCGGCGTTTTCGGAGAGATCACCTTTATCACGAGCTTCAGCAATAGCATTGGCAGCGGCAGGACGGTCGAAGGCTATAAGGTGGTGAAGCTCGTCTTTAAGTTTTTGAAGACCTTCCTCGCTATAATATTTAATTTCAGCCATAAGAAAAAAAAGATATAAAATAAAAAACTTACAAAGATTAAAAAGTAGGAAAGGTTGTCGAGGATGAGCAACCTTTCCTAACTTTTTATAAAAAAGTGTAAAAGTCGAAGAGATTAGAAGCGCAAGGTACCGCCAATAGAGTGAGTGCCCTTGAGAGGCGAGGCGGAACGGTAGGAGTAGTCGAGAGAGAGAGCAGTATTGGACTTGCTGTCCTTCTTGGCAAGAGGAATCTCCACGGAAGCGCCGGCGCAGAGGCCGGTGTTGGTGGTGGTACGGTTGGAGGAGCTGAAGATGTCGGTCTGATAGACATAGCCGCAACGGACCATAAACATATTCATCAAGCTGTACTCAGCACCGATGGTGAAGTTGTCTTTCAAGAAGGCATTGGAGGTGAAAGCACCAGCAATGGTAAGACGCTGATTGAGATTCTCGAACAAGAAGTCGTAGGAGAGGCCGATATTGAGGCTTGTAGGAAGCTCCATCTCAGCGGCACGCGTCTCGACAGTGAAGTTGTTGCCAGCATCGTTCAAGACGGTCAAAGAGAGACCAGTGCCAGAATAGCTCATAGCGGTACCAATATTTTTGAGGCTGATACCAAACTTCAGTTCATCGTCGGCACCAGTAACATACTGGATACCGGCGTCGATGGCGAAGCCCGAAGCACTAACATTGTCGGTGGACTCGGAGATAATCTTGATATTAGCACCACCATGGATAGAACGAGTGAACGAGTGAGCGTAGGCGAGGTTGATATTCATAAACGAAGGGTTGAAAGTACCAGCTTCGCCAGGAGTAGGATTTTCGACAGTGGTAACATCGATGTCGCCAAAGCCCATGATCATGACAGAGACGCCCATGACGCCGGACTCGAAAACTCTGATGCCGAGACCGAGAGCATTGATAGAGGCGCCCGAGTTGAGACCCGTCTTGCCGCCAAGATACATAGTATTAGAATAGGACACTTCGATATTCTGAATAAAAGCGAGGCCGGCAATATTGGAATAGAAAGCATCGAGGCCACGAACGTTGGAGATGCAGACGCTACCCCAACCAGTGCTGCGTGCCCAAGGGTTGATAAGCAACTCGGTGGCACCAGCAGTACCTCTACGGTTATCGTTACCAGCCCAGAGGGACTGGAAAGACAGAGCCGAAAGGATAGCCACAACAGCCAATATCTTAAAAATATTTTTCATTTCTGTTAATATTAAAGGTTAGAGAAGCGAGAAATTAGAATTGGAAAGAGTTAAGGTCGACAGGGCGCATAGTACCAAACCACTTGATAACACGTTCACCGATGTTAGGCACCTCGACATGGATGAGATACATACCGCCGGCGATAGGAATACCGTTGTGGTTGTGAAGATCCCAATCGTAAGTAGTAGTACTTGCAGGCGTAGGTCCAAGACGACGAACCAGAGTACCATCGACCGTATAGATAGAGATGACAGAGTTGGCAGGTACATTGATGAAGCGTACCTTCGTCTCCAACTGGCTCAAAGTCTCGTAGGTGGAATAGCTGTAATAAGGATTAGGCACGACGCTGATGGCTTCGAGGATCTCGTTTTTGTAAGAATCGGTAGCGGAAGCCTTGGTGGCCTGATCAGTGAGAGTAGCAATGTCGGAGCCGAGAGAGAAGATATAGCGTGGGAAGTCGCGGTTTTCGACCTGTTCGCCAGCCTGTTTGGCAGTAACACCGCTGTTGCTCATATAACGGCCATAAGGATTGTTGACCTGGATGTCGATAACGACATCGGTAGCGATACCATCGGCGAAACCTTCGTTGAGCTGAGCGTTGTGGCCAGGATAACGGAACTGATACTTTTGAGGGACAAGAGGCATATTGACCCAAGCGACAGAAGCGAAGAGCAGCGAGATGGAGTCGCAAGTCTTGTTGATAACAGGCTTGGCAGACTCTAAGCCTTCGCCATCAGGGAATACGGCGCCATAATACTTTTTGATGGCGAGGGAGATGTCCTTGTCGCGAGTGGTCATGAGGTTGTCGATAGCACCCAGCATGGTGTTAGCCCAGCGACCAGCATCGTAAGAAGGAGTTGGGAAGTCCTCGAGATAGGTAACCACATCATTATCGTTAAGATTGATAATATCGGGGAAGGTAACCTTGGTAGAGTTCATCACATAGACAAAATGGCGACCGCCCATGACGTAGTTCTGAGTACCATCGAGAGTAACATCGACAGGATTCCAGATCATGTCGCGACCGTTGAACTGGATATAGCGAGAATCCTCACCGAACATGATGTTGAGACGTTCGCCAGTAGTGATAGAGATGGCATAGCCAGGGAACCAACCCATACCATATTGAGAGATATATGCAGGATTAGAAGGATCGTTGGCGTTAGCAGAGATGCCAAGGTCTTCAACAGTACGACCTAACTTGTCGACGGAGAGATGCTTACGTTTCTGGAACTTACGGGCATTGCCTTCAGACTGAGTATAGTCGTCGCACATCTCAAGGACAGGACAACGGGTCCACTTGGAAGTATCAGCAGTAAAGACGATGCGAACACTTGGAAGTTTGGAGAGATCATTGTAGACCAAAGACTTGTTGAAGGTATTGTCCATCAGCTTGCGTTTCATAGAGTTCTTTTGGAAACGGCTTGAATTGTAATTAGACAGAGCCTTGAAGTTAGCATCGGTAGGCAAGAGATGAGTGAAGTTGAAACCTGGATGGAAATCGAGGTTGGAGACAACAGCATAAGGAGCCCACATACCAGAGACGACATCCTCGAAGACATTATTCTTGTCGACACCGACATTATAGGTATTAGAACCAGTAGCATTGTCGAAGAGTTTTTTGAAACGATAGTAGTCCTCGTCGAGATAAGGCTCGCTGAGAGAGATTTCGCCAGTCTTGGCCGTAAAGCCGTTGACAGTAGAAGTAGCATACTGCATACCAGAGCGTACCCAGTTGAAATACTGAGCGCCGTCGTAGTCAGCTATACCGGAGAGCCACTGATAGTTGGGGTCGTCGAAAGTCAAAGAAGAGGTGAGCACAGCGTCGGCGGCAGCATAGTTGCCATAGTATACCATGGTGTTGCAAGCCGACAGAGGATCATTCTTACCCGCCATGAGGTCAATCTCAAGCGGAGTGGCAGGAGAGTTGGCATTCTTCAGAGCGACAGAAATACCGAGGTCGAGGAAGAGTTGCTCGTTGTAACGACCGATAGTGTAATCGGAGTAAATAGTATCGGGGCCACCCTCATAGACAGGGCCGCCGTCAGCGTTGGTAACAAACCAGTTGGCGTTCTGGTCGACATAATCGACATGCGACAGAGTGGTGTCGAAGCTAAGGATAAAGTTACCGGGCTTAACATTAAGCGGGTCGATAATCTTAACATCGATAGGACCATAGTTCTGCTCGTAGACAGGATGAGCAATCATACAAGGATTGGAAACCCTATTAAGAACACCTTTCTTGGAATAGGAAAACTCGCCAGGAGCCATACCTTCCTCGCCAGGCTTACCCATAAGCTGTTCGATAGACTCTTGCGTAAGTTTGATGATATTGCCACCGTTGCCGAAGCCTTCGATACGAGTGATATTAGGACGCATCTCAAACTCAGACTGAATAACGGTACCGCCATTCTCCGAAGCAGTATTATGAGGGATAGCAACAACGGCAGCTATACTATTGCCCCACTCGTCCTTACGACCAGAGAGGTAAGGTTCTTTCTGACCATCGAGATAAGCAGCATCGGTTTGCGAATACTCCTTATAGCGGTTTTGAGCATAAGCGACAGCAACATAATAATACTCCTTGTTGTTGACAAGCGTACTTGAGACGCCGGTAGCGAACTGGTCGGTAGTGATACGGAAGACGTGCTGGATACCCTTATTGGCGCCGTCGACCATAACCTTGCCAGAGAGGAGACCTGTGGCAGAGTTGGTCTCATAGTTGGTGAGACGTGCAATAGGCAGGTTGTGCTCTTCATCATAGTAGTTCTCGATATCGCACTGAGCAACAAGACGAGCCTTGGTAACATCGCTGATATCAGCGATAGAGGTGTTGGCATCCTTCAACTGATAGATTTGATAGCCTTCGAAGACGTAGCTACGTTCGGCGTCGGTGTAGGTCTTGCTGACAGAAGAGTCGCCGACAGTCTCGGTGTAGGTGCGAGTGATAGAAGGATCGATTTCTAAATAAGACTCGCCATAGTTGTTAGACTTAGGATTGTCGTAGGTGAGATAAAGAATAATCTCATTGTTGAGTTCCTGGACAACAAGAGTAGGAGCGTCAGGGCCGTCGAGAACTTTGAAGCAGTTTTCGAAGAGGGCCTGGCAGACATCGTCGATTTCGCGAAGGAGCTCGACAGAGGACCAAGCAGAGCCAGAGGCGGCCTGAGCGAAAGGAATACCGACGGTGATATAGTTCAAAGCACCCGGACGCAGTGTGAAAGGACCAGCGGACTGCATAAAGCGGCGGTCGCCAGGCTGGTTGCCAGCGGTAGCATCGGTCCATTCCTCAGCGAGAGCTGGGTCGACACCATTGGTACCCCACATAAGAGGATCGCTGTCGCCAGGGAACATGAAGTCGCAAGGGATATCGGTAGAGCCAGAGCTGAAGCCATTGCCACCGTAGGTCATACGCTGACCATTTTTCCAGTTACCCTTAAGATAGTTGTAATAGTCGGTAGCCTTACCTGGGTCGCTTGTCTGAGAGACACCACCATTATTATAGTATACGAAACGGCGCATACCGAAACGTTCGTCGTCGACAATGCCGTTGCCGAAGTTGACACCATTGATAGCGCAGTTGCCGATAGAGTCGCCTTTTTGGAAATACCAGCCTTCAGGGTAGAAGAGGTCGGCGGCCTGAGTGAGAGCAAAGGTATCGTAGACGACATTGCCGTTAGCGTCGTTGCCAACATACTTGTCGTCAGCATCTTTCTTAAGGAAATTCTTAAGAAGCGAGTTGTATTTAGGAATATTCTTGATTTTGAGAAGATCGAGCTTAGGATTGTCCTTGCCGTCGGGGTCCATATAAGGACCTTGGAAGAAGTCGATACCTACTGCCGGAGGAATACCAGTATAGGAGCCCGATCCAGGGCCATCAGACTCGTCGCCATTGTAGCAATAACCCAGACCACGCTTGACGTCGCAACCTACATAGTCGTCGAAGGCATAGCCGAGGTCGGCATCAACCCACTGAGAGAAATAGGTGTCCTTGAGGGTATACGTGGAGCGGTTGATGATCTCATACGAATAGAAAGTCATATTGTTGATCTCATCGTTGGTAGAGAAGGCGAAAGCCTGAGCACGGATTTCGAGGCCGATAGGCTGACCGTTGGTTTCGGTGTGGACGTTGCCCATATCGTTGAATACCCACCAGATAGTCTGGTCGCCTTTGAGGACTTGGTCGGACATGACACCACCCGAGACAATGCCAGCAGTCTGTTCCATAGTAGGAGCAGAGTAGAGGGTCTGACCTGGGTGATTAGCTTTCCAGGTCTGAGGACAAAGCTCATTGTCGAAATCGTAATAGGGATAGTCGCCCTGAGTAGGGTCGTATTCACCGTCGCCGTCAGCGTCGAAGAAAGGAGCGAGATACTTAGAGTAGCCATCAGAGGCATTGCCATGAGCGGGCCAGTTGGCGATGACCTCTTCCATATCGGAGAAGTCGCCATTGATAACCTCGACGCCATCTTCGCTGTAACGGAAGTGAGCCATGTGATTTTGAACCTGCTGTTTAGAGATTACAAAATGCTTGTCGTACTGGTTGCAGACATCGAGAGAGACATAAGCGGTGTTGAGCTGCAGAGGGCCTGGCCAATAGTCATCGCCCGAAGAGCCGAAGGTAAGAGCGGCGATACGCAGCTGATCGTTGACATCGGTACCACCAACCCAAAGAGCAGAGCAGAAGAGAGGGCAGGTGTTACTATTTTTAGGCAAGTGATATTGAGCGACGGAGCCGTCGTACCACATGTTGCCATAGCCGTTGATAAGTGCACGGACATTGTTGACGCTAAGTTCAGCGGTACTTTGTGCACGTTTACAAACGGCGGCTTTGGCTTGCACCTTAGCAGACTTGGCAGAGACTTTACAATCCTTTGGAGGGAGAGCAAGAATACTACCAGCAGAGATGGAGAGCAGCAAAGCGACCAAAAGAAATTTGCTAAAGATATTTTTCATTGATAGATATTTTTTCCGTTGAACCATTAGAAGTTATAAGAGAGAGACAACTTGATATGGCGTGGAGAAGAGTAATTCCACGTTGCATTGTTGAGGTAGATGGTATAGAGGTCTCTGAAAGATTGTGGGTCAAGGTAGGAGTTGATAATAGCCTGTGTCTCAGGATCGGTAAGGTAGCCATTGTCGGTTGGGCTGCCCGTAACGGAGAATACACCAACAACGTTGCGGATGTCGAAGAGGTTGTTGACAGTGATAGCGGTATTGAGGTAGGTGGTACGTTTGCCAACCTTGATGGGCCAGTTCTTGTCGACGATGACGTTGCAATAGAAGCCCCAAGGCAGACGAGCGCCACGATAGGAACCTACGATGGTAGACTGAGTAAGGCTGAACTGCTTGGTGTAAGGACGACCAGACTGAGCGACGACCATGAAGTTGACGCCGAAGTCTTCGAGAAGCTTGACTTCCTTCTTACGTTTCTCGCCTGTAGCCTCGTCGGTAACGGTGCGGGTGATGGTAGGGCCATTGTACTTGGAGCCAGAGCTGTAGCGGAAGTCGATATTAGCCTTGATTTCATGACGACGGTCGTCGGAGATAGGATTGAGCATCTTGAGGGTGGTATAGCCTTCCTTGATAAGCTCAGTCATAGTAGTAGTAGAGAGACCCGTACCTTCGGCATACTGCAAAGTGTAGTTGGCATTGATACGGATATTCTTGGTTTGACGGAGGTCGTAGGCGAAGGTGAAACCCTTGATAGTTTTAAAGTCGAGGTTGTCGTAGGAGTAGTAGTTCTGGTTAGGATCTGCACCAGCATACTGAACGAGCTGGATGAGGTCGCGAGTCTCCTTATAGTAAGCAGAAATACTAACAGCGGAAGTGGCGTTGAGAGCCTGCTGGAAGCCGAGTTCGTAGTTGGTGATACGCTCAGGCTTAAGATTAGGATTGCTGATAGAGGAGATCTGGCTCATATAGAGGTAGCTGAAATAGTCGGCCTGCCAGCCGCTGGAAGGACGACGAGCGATAATGTCGTAAGAAGCCTTGAACTGAGAATTGTCGCCAACAGGGAAAGAGAAAGCGATACGAGGCATGACAACGATCTGTGGGTCGTAGTCCTCGAAAGCTTCAGTACCGACGGTGTTGTTTTGAGCAGCCTCGCGGCCTTTTGGCGTGCGATAAGGAGTAGGCTTGCCAGACTTACCAGCAATGTTCTTAGGCGAGGAGACCTCGATACCCTTGGCGTTGTACCATACCGAACCGTTACGGTAACCAAGTATAGTAGGAGAAGCAGCATTAGCGTCGTCGACATAGACAACCCAATCGTCGCCAGCGCCCGAATAGATAGAAGCGGCGCCACCAGCGACATTAGCAATACCCTTGTTGATATCGCCGACGGTATAAGACTCATACAAGAGATAAGGATCTTTCAAGACGAACTGGTTACCATCGAAATAGTCGAGACGTACACCGACGTTGAAGATGAGGTCTTGGAAATAGAACTTATCCTGAATATATCCAGCCATATAAATAGGCGAGAAGGCAGGGAGATAGCGGAAATCGGAATGACCCGAAGCGGTAGGATTGAAGAAATCGTCGAGCGTCCAGTTGCGGCCATTATACTTCTTACCAGTATGGTCGTAACCACTATAAGAAACAACAGCAGAGCCCTGATTGAAAAGCTCGTCGGCAGAGAACATGCTGATACCACCAGCCTTGACAAAGTCGTCAGGAGAATAGCGGTCGATGTCGATAAAGTCGGTGCTGTTCTTAGCTAAGCCCAGATACTGACGGAAAGCGGCATCGAAAGGCTCTTGCTGGGCAGCATTGTAGTAGCGGTTGTAGTCGACATAAAGATTAGAGCCTTCCCAACGATAGATGGGGTTGGCCTTGTCGAGCTGCTGGAGGTGCTTGTTAGCCTCTTGACGCATGAGAGTCCAGAGAGAGTAGGCACCAAGTGAGTAGGAAGAAGAAGAATAGCGGTCGTATTGGAAACCGATTTCAACATCATGACCCTTGATAAGAGCAGAAGCCTTAGCTTGGAAATAGTAGTAGTCGTTGCGGCCATAGCCATATCCACAGTCTTGAACGCCGACATTAGAGAAGAGGCCATAGATAGAAGAAGGGCCATCACCGTTGGCCAGACCTCTGTACTCGCGGAGCTTGTCGAAGTCGGTAAGGAAGCCTTCGAGGTCGGGGATATTGTAAAGCTGCGTGTTATAGTTAGCAAGGATTTGGTTGTTAGGATCTGGAGTGAACGAGACGATATTGTCGCGCCAGCCGTTCTGTTCGAGAGCGCTAACAGTAACACCATGATAATTGAAAGCAGCAGGAGAGTTGTAGCTACGTTCCTTCTCTGTAACAAACTGACCAATATGGCCATATTTGAACACATCGTCGAGGGAAGAACCGAAGTTGGAGTTGTAAGACTTGGAATTGTAACGCGAGAACATAGCAGTAATATTGTACATCACGTTAGTGATAGCTGCAGACTTTTTAGACTCTGGCAGAGTAGCGTCGGCAGGGTTCTCCTCTGGGTCGCGGAAGCGCTGAGTGAAGTCGAGAGTAATACCATAGGTAGAAGACTCACCGACACCTACGCCCTGACGGCAGAGGTTGAGGGCAATACCACCGAGGCTTGCTCCCGGAGAACGACTGAAAGCATATTCACCCGTAACAGTGAGGGTGGCATAGTCGGAGAAGCGGAAGTCGACAGCGCCTTCAGCTGCCACGCTGTAGCTGCGGAGGTTAGGCACGCGCGAGGCATCGCCGCTGAAATCTGACTTGGTGGGATAGGTGAACTCGACGAAATCGTTTTTATAAAGGCCCTGTTCGGCAGCATAATTGACGGTACCGGTGATAGGGTCGTAGGCGAGAGGATTTTGTTCATACTGACGGACGAGAGCGTCGTTGACAACCTGGTAACGGCTGTCGCGAGTACGATAGAGGCCCGAACGAGAGTAAGAGCCTTGAGCAGTAAGACGGAAGCCCACGAGTGTACGTTCGGAGGTACCGCCGCCTTCGAGGTTGACGACCTTCTTAACCAGCGGACCGGTGAGATAGAGCATGAGGTTGTTAGCAAAACGATAGTCGAGCCAAGTCTCATACTTGACGATGCCCTTGAACTGGCTTGAAGGTGGTTTAAGAGTGATAATCTGCGTACCACCGATAGCTTCGCCAATGCTGGCAGGAGTACCGCCGAGGATAACCTGGATTTCAGCGATAGCCTCCTTAGGTGCTTGGATACCTGTACGTTTGCGGACGCCGCCCTGCATGGTAACCATACCGTCCTCACCACGAGCTGTAGAGGTACCACCATCGCTATAACCTACACCGCCGACGGCGGCCACGATAGCGTCGACAGAGGTACCAGGCATGCGCGCGATGTCTTCGGAGCTAAGACGAGAGCCAGATTCTGGGGTACCGATTTCAATAACAGGTACTTTTTGTTCAACGATGACAACCTCCTCAAGATTGGTAGCAGTTGGAACAAGTTGAACATCGGCAATGGTAAAGCCAGAAGCCGTAACCTGGATGCCGGTACGAACATACTTTTGGTAACCCACAGAGGAGACCTCGATGTCGTACTTACCTACAGGCAATGGCTTGATGGTGAAAATACCATCGAAGTCGGTCTGACCGCCGCGGATTTGCTGACCGTCTTGCTTAGCAACGACGTTGACAAAAGGCAGCGGCTCTTGAGTCTTCGAATCGGTAATGGTACCCTTTAAGGTACCCTGCGCAAAAGCGGCAGCGGATGTCGCCAAGAGCAGACCGATTGTCATTAGTACTTTTCTAAACATACTCATATTTATTATTAATTAATTATTCGAGCAAAAGCCTATTTATCGGCTGTATACGGGTTATTCAAAATAGTGTCATAAATGATAGCTTGACGTAGGTCAAAATTGGGTGCATTATCATCTGACGCGATATTGCAGGGACCAGAATAATCAACATTTTCGCTTGTGGCGATAAAGTCGTCATTCTCATACGAGAAATAAGGAGAGCTGTTCTCCTGCTGATGCTGTCTTATACTCTCTCGTTGAGGACGAGCATCATTGTTAGTTTCAGAAGAAACAGAGGCATTGCCTCCAGCTTTTATAGCACGTTTATAAAAGCTGAAGACAATGCATAGAGCGATAATTACAAACCAAGTCATATTATGACAATATTCAAATTAAGCGTCGATCTGTTTGTTTTTGCTACCGGATATTTCAAAGACGATAGCGCAAGCGATACATACTGATGAGAAAACGCCAACCAGTACGCCAACCAAGAGAGCGAAGATGAAACCACGGATAACCTCACCGCCAAAGATGAACATCATCAAAAGGGTAAAGAAGGTGGTACCGCTGGTGTTGACAGTACGAGCCAGAGTGCTATTGATAGCATCGTTCATGTGGCTCATAAGGCTACGTTTAGGATAGAGTGTACGATATTCGCGCACGCGGTCGAAGATAACCACAGTAGCATTGATAGAATAACCGATAACGGTAAGAATAGCGGAGATAAAGTATTGGTCGACTTCGAGGTTGAAAGGCAGCAAGCCATGCAGCAGCGAGAATACACCGATGACAAGGATGGTGTCGTGAGCCAGAGCGGAGACACTACCGATACCGAAGCGCCATGATTTGAAACGAAGACCAATATAAACGAACATTACCAAGAGGCCACCGATAACAGCCCAGATAGAGTGGACGAGGTTATCGTGAGCGATAGTACCGCCAACCTGGTCGGCTTGGATGATACCCAGAGGGTTGGTGTCGGTAGACTTAAACTCGTTGAGGGTAATATCTTCAGAGAAGAAAGACTTGGAAGCGAGGAAAAGCTTTTCAGCGATTTCAGACTTGACAGAGTCGCCGTCCTCCTTGATTTTGTATTTGGTAGTAACCTTCACCTGGTTGGAAGGGCCATAGGTCTTGACCTCAGGAGCATCCTCAAACTGGTCGGCCATAGCAGAGCGTACATCGACAGCATTGACAGGCTGGTCGAAGCGGATAACATAAGTACGACCACCGCTGAAGTCGATACCGAAGCTCATGCCACGGAAGCAGAGAGAGGCGATGCAGATAGCGATAGCCACGCCAGCTATAATGTAGAACGTCTTGCGCTTGCCGATGAAGTTGACATGGGCGTTGCGGAGGAAGTTTTCGGAGAAGCTGAAGGAGAAATTGATTTTCTTCTTATGGTTGAACATCCAATCGAGGCAGAGGCGAGTGATGAAGATAGAGGTGAAGAGGGATGTTACAATACCGATACAGAGGGTAACGGCGAAGCCTTGCACAGCGCCAGAGCCAAACATGATAAGAACTATACCGAGCAAGAATGTAGTAACCTGACCGTCGATGATAGCAGAGTAGGCGTTTTTGAAACCTGCATCGATAGCAGAAGAGAGAGAAGTACCAGAACGGAGCTCTTCCTTGATACGCTCGTAGATAATAACGTTACCGTCGACAGCCATAGCCATGGTAAGGACGATACCTGCGATGCCAGGGAGCGTAAGCACAGAGCCGATAGAGGCAAGAATACCTATAAGGAGGAACACGTTGGTGACAAGGGCTACCACGGAGACCCAGCCTGCGCGGTTGTAGAAGATGACCATATAGATCAGCACCACAAGGAAGGCAAGTATAAAGGAGATGATACCACGGTTGATAGACTCCTGGCCGAGAGAAGGGCCAACGACAGCCTCTTGAACGATAACGGCAGGAGCTGGAAGCTTACCAGACTTGAGGATATTGGCAAGGTCCTTTGCCTCGTCGAGAGAGAAGTCGCCAGTGATAGAGGAACGACCGCCGGCAATCTCGCCGTTGACGACAGGTGCAGAATAGACAACATTGTCGAGAACGATAGCGATGCAGTTGCCCACATTCTCGCCAGTGATGCGTTTCCATTCGCGAGCGCCCTCGGTGTTCATAGTCATAGAGATCTCGTTGCCGCCAGCGTTGCTGAAGTCCTGACGAGCATCGGTAATGACGCCACCATCGAGAAGAGCGCCCTTACGGGTCTTGTCCTTGATAGCGTACAGCTCATAAACATCTTGTGAGCCCTTGACAGCCTTGGCACCCCATAAGAACTTGACATTACGACGGTCGATGACTCCCTTGTCGTAAGCTTTTTCAAGCATAGCGTCGATAGCATTACGGTCTTTGCCCTGAGCATAACCAGCCACAGCGCCTCTGCCATTGACATTGGGAGAGAGCTTTGCGAAGAGAGGATTGTCCTTGCTGTCGAGCTGGCTGTCGTCGCTTGCCTGTTCGGAAGCGTTGTCAGCGAAAAGAGAATCTATAGAAGAGGTAGAGTCGGCGGCATTAGCAGCCTCGTCGTTTTCCTTGCTAACAGAGGCGATGAAGTCGTTAGCTTGCTGGAGCATGCCAAAAGACTCTTGAGCGTCGTAGGTGAGCCAGAACTCAAGTTGAGCAGTACCCTGCAGGAGTTTGCGGACACGTTCAGGCTCCTTGACGCCAGGAAGTTCGACGAGGATACGTTCGGAGGCGCGAAGCTGCTGGATAGTAGGCTGTGCCACGCCGAACTTGTCGATACGCTGACTCAGGATTTCGAAAGTGCGGTCGTAGGCGGCGGCGGCTTCCTCGCGGACGACAGCGATAACAGCGTCATTGTCGTCGCCCAGCTTGATTTTATCCTTCAGCTGATTGTTGAAATAGGTAGAGAGTTGAACGCCTTTGTCTAAAGCCATTATTTCGTCATAGAAAAGAGAAACAAAGTCGCGGTTGGTGGTTTGTTTCTGTTTGGCCAAAGCGTTGTCGATAGCCTGATTGAAAGTTGGGTCGGCGGTATGGTCGGCGAGAGCTCTAACGACATCGACGGTAGAGACCTCGAGCATAACGTTCATACCACCTTTAAGGTCAAGGCCCAGACCTATTTCACGGGCTTGGCACTCGCGATAGGTGTAACCAAGATAAACCTTCTCGGTTGCCATAGAGTCAAGATAATTAGTTTCCGTCTTAACCTTGATGGAATCGAGGACCTGGGGAACCAGGCGCTTGTCGCCAGCAATACGAGCGGCTTCGGCCTGAACATTGGAAGAAGCCACAACAGCTTCGGCAGTTTTTTTAGCCTTGCTCTCAATCATACGCGTAACCACTGTAAACGACAATTGGAAGAGACAGACCAGAGCGAAGGCCCAAGTCAGAAATTTGATAAGTCCTTTATTCTGCATAGTTTATGTATTAATATGTTTTCTGCATTGTATATGAAACGAACGTGCAAAGATAAGTTTTTTTATTGACATTGCAAAGTTTTTGACAAAAAGGAGTAATTTTGCACAAAAAATAAAACGATATGGAGAACGAAAGCAGCCTGACAATAAAGGAATGGTCAAAAGAAGAGCAGCCGAGGGAAAAAGCGAAGCGCATAGGTGTAAGCAACCTCACCAACGCAGATTTGATAGCCCTAATCATAAGGACAGGGATACACGGGACAAACGTTATAGAACTTGCACAAGCCATACTAAGGAAAGCCGACGGGGAACTATACAACCTGTCAAAGATGGACGAAAGCACATTTAAGGAGATAAAAGGCATGGGAGATGTTAAAGCGACACAGTTGGCGGCCATTGTAGAATTAGGCAGACGTATAGCCACGTCGCGAAGGACTGAGGAAAAAGAGATAAGAAGCAGCCAGGATGTGTTTACCTTTATACAAGATATGGCATACCTGGACCATGAAGAGTTTTGGATAATACTGTTGAACAACAGCAACAGAATAATAAAGATAGACAAAACCTTTGTTGGCGGACTTACAAACACCCCCATAGACATACGCCTCGTACTAAAAGCCGCATTGAGCAACAATGCAACAAAAATAATTGTAGTGCACAATCACCCGACAGGGTCATTGTCGCCAAGCGGACATGACAACAATGTAACGAAAAGGCTGAAAGAGGCATGTACAATAATAGGCATAAGCTTGCTGGATCATTTGATAGTAGGCAAAACGGATTCAGGAAAGCCAAACTATTACAGCTATAACGAAGAGGGGCAAATATATGATCTATAAAAAAGGTGCATACTAATAAAATGAAAATGTCTACGGCATAAGGTGAAATACCGAGAAATATCCGCATGTTTATCATTTGCCCTGCATCTACTATCAAGAACTTATTGACACATCAACAGTAAAGACAAACAGGCAAGTTATCCTAACGATGACTTGCCTGATGTATAAATCATAGAATCAAGATATAAGGTATTAAACAGTAAGTTCTACCGAGACAGAGTCCATCTGCCCGCCCAGCTGAGGATTAACCTTTGATACCATGATCGTTAGCGTCTGTATTTGAGGGAAGGCAGATTTAAGAGCTACAGCTATGCGATGCGAGAGGTTTTCGAGCAAATGGGAAGGTTGCTTCATTTGACGAGCTACACACTCATAGACATCGACATAGTTGACAGTATCTTCAATATTATCGGAGAGTTCAGCGGCAGACGAGTCTATCTGGAACGAGAGATTGACAATAAAATTGGTGCCAATAACACGTTCCTCCTCGAAACATCCGTGATAGGCATAGAAACGCATGCCATTGATAGAGATGGTAGCCATATATCTTAGACAATAGCGTCGAACTGACGCAGGAAACGCAAATCGTTTTCGAAATAGAGACGCAGGTCTCTGATTTGATACTTCAGCATAGCCATACGCTCGACGCCCATGCCAAGAGCAAATCCAGAATACTGCTCCGGGTCGATGTTAGATGCCTTTAATACATTGGGGTCGACCATACCGCAGCCTAAAATCTCAAGCCAGCCGGTGCCCTTGCAGATGTTGCAGCCCTTGCCGCCACAGATGTTGCAAGAGATATCCATTTCTGCCGAAGGCTCAGTAAAGGGGAAATACGACGGACGCAGGCGAATCTGAGTCTGTTCGCCGAACATCTCCTTAGCAAAATACAGCAGCGTTTGCTTAAGGTCGGCAAAGGTAACCTTTTTGTCGACATAAAGTGCTTCGACTTGATGGAAGATGCAATGAGCGCGAGCAGAAATAGCCTCGTTGCGGAACACGCGTCCTGGTGCGATGATACGGATAGGCGGCTGGGAGTGTTCCATGACGCGCACCTGGACAGAAGAGGTGTGGGTGCGAAGCGCAATCTCCTGTCTGCCTTCTTCCTTGCGGACAAAGAAGGTGTCTTGCATATCGCGAGCGGGGTGGTCGGGAGGGAAATTGAGAGCAGAGAAAAGATGCCAGTCGTCTTCAATCTCTACAGACTCGGCGACAGTAAAGCCGATACGAGAGAAGATGTCTGTAATCTCGTTGAGGACAACAGAGAGAGGGTGTCGGGTGCCAAGGAGAGCGTTGTCGGCAGGGCGTGTCAGGTCGGCCAATGGCGAGGCGTCCTGTTCGTTATTTTCCACAAAGGCCTTGAACTCCTCGATTTTAGACTGGGCGGCCTGTTTCAGCTGGTTGAGCAGCTGACCCACCTCGCGTTTTTCTTCATTAGGCAGGGCTTTGAACTTCTCGAAGAGGTCAGCCACAATGCCTTTCTTGCCCAAATACTTGATACGGAACGCCTCGACCTCTGAGGCGACATCCTTGAACTGCTCGACATGAGTATCTTGTATATCCTTGATATACTCAGCAATAAGTAATTTCATGGAATTAAGTGTTATTTTATTTCAACAATAGTCATCTTGATGTTTTTCAACGGGCGGTCGAATCTATCGCACTGAACAGCGGCGATCTTGTCGATAACCTCGAGGCCAGACACCACCTGACCGAATACGGTATAGTCGCCATCGAGATGAGGCGCGCCACCAACAGAAGTATAAATCTGCTGCTGTTGCTTAGTAAGCTTGCGACCGAAGCGCTGTTCAACCATTTGGAGTTGCTGAAGAGTCCACACATTGCCCTGCACGATATAGAATTGGGAGGCGGAAGAGGCCTTGTTGGGGTTGACATTGTCGCCTTGCCGAGCGGCCGCCAGAGCGCCTTTACGATGTATATGCGCCGGGACAAACTCAGCCGGAACAGTATACCCAAGATTGCCAGAGCCCAACTGCTGACCAGCAGGTGCATTCTTTGAAGTGGGGTCGCCGCCTTGAATCATAAAGCCGCTAATAACACGATGAAATAGGAGGTCGTTGTAAAAGCCTTGACGGACAAGTTTCAAGAAGTTATCACGATGCTTTGGGGTGTCGTTGTACAATTCAACCACCATATCGCCATAATCAGTGGATATTTTCACCTTGCTCACAGTTTTTTGTTTAACAGACTGAGCGACAACAGATTGACCAGCAAGAAAAAGGAAAGAAAAAGAAAAAAGGAAGAAAAAAAGATATTTTTTTGTTTTCATAAGATATAAAATTGGTATTTTTGCAACTGCAAAAGTAGTCTAAAATATTCAAATAACGATAAAAAAAGGGAATAATTTTATGAAGAAAAACATCACGAGTGCCGTATTAGCACTGATATTCAGCACCTTGACAATCTTTGCATTTGTCTCATGCGACAAGGATACCAAATGCAAGTTGGAAGTAAATGTAGTAAGAAGCGACAACAATCTGCCAGTATCTGGCGCCCATATCACCATCGGCAAACAAGGAGCCACCATAACCGACGAGGGCACCAGCGACGCCAACGGCATGTATACGACGACCTTCGACGCGCCAGCCATCTTTGACGTGGTAGCAGAGCAGAAAGTATACACGATGGTGTATGACACGATATACGGCAAAATGGGAATAATAGAGAGAATAGACGTCGACAGCGTATACAAAGGAAGATATATAAACACCACGTCGGTAAGACTAAAAGACGGCGAGACTGTGGACTGCACAGTAAAACTTGACTATAACAACCTGCAATAAACAGTGCGGCGGAAACCGCAGGCAAGGTTGCGCAAAACAAAAAATATGAAAGAGACAACCTTTAACGAAAAGGACATAGAACAGATACATGCCCTTGGACAAAGTCCGGAACAAGTTCAGCAGCAGATTGAGCGGTTTCGCAAAGGATTTGAAAGGCTTCATATAACAGATGCCGCCACCACAAAAAATGGCGGCATCTGCTGTTTGACAGCAGAAACGATAAACCACTACCTTGACGTGTATGAAAAAGGGCGTCAAGAAAGGAAGCTCTTGAAATTCGTACCTGCCTCTGGAGCTGCTACACGCATGTTCAAAGAGCTATACCAGTTTAGTGCAACGTACTTTGGCGTAGCACACAATTTTGAGAAAGAGTTTCCAAGCGTAACGGAGTTTTTGAAAAACATACACAGTTTTGCATTCTTTGGCGACCTACGCGACGAGATGGCAAAGTCATCGCTCGACATAGAAGAATACCTGCAACGCGGCGACTACTCCACAATTATCAACTTCCTGCTGAAAAAACAATATCTCGGCTACGGCGAGCTGCCCAAAGGGCTACTCAAATTCCATAAATACGGCAGCATACAACGCACGCCATTTGAAGAGCATATAATAGAAGGAGCAGCCTACGCCAAAAGCAAAGACAACACAGTAAGAATACACTTTACCGTGTCGCCAGAGCATGCCAAACAGTTCAAGAGAAAGCTCAACGAAGTGAGGGCATACTACGAGCAAGCTCTCGACGTAAAGCTATCCATCACCTTTTCAGAACAAAAACATAGCACCGACACCATAGCCGTAGACGAATACAACGACCCGTTGCGAGATGAAGAAGGGCATCTGATATTCCGACCCGGCGGACACGGGGCACTGATAGAAAATCTCAACGACTGCAAGGCAGACATCGTATTTATAAAAAACATAGACAACGTAACGCCCGACAAAGACAAGCACACCACCATAGTGTACAAGCAGGCATTGGCGGGCATGCTGATGGAGATAGAAGAAGAGGTGCACAAACACCTCAAGGCATTACATAAAAAGAATATCAACGCCAAAGAGATTGATACGATAGAGGGCTATGCCAAAGAGAAGCTGCACCTCGCCCTACCCTCATCAATAGAGACGACGGAAGAAAAAAGGCAACATCTTATAGCACTCCTGCACAAGCCCATACGTATATGCGGCATGGTACGCAACGAAGGCGAGCCAGGAGGCGGTCCATACTGGGTAAAGGGCAACGACGACGTGCAAACGCTACAAATAGTAGAGATGGCGCAAATAAATCGCAAAGACCCCGACCAAGAAAAGATAGTAAACGAGGCGACACATTTCAATCCGGTAGACATAATCTGCAGTCGCAAAGACCAAAACGGCCGCTATTACGACTTGCGAAAATATATAGACCCCAACACAGGCTTTATAAGCAAGAAAAGCAAGGGGGCACAGACGCTTAAAAGCCTTGAGCTACCGGGATTGTGGAACGGAGCCATGGCAAAATGGATAACGCTCTTTGTGGAGGTGCCAATAGAGACATTTACACCCGTAAAGACCGTTAACGACCTGCTACGCAAAGAGCACAGCGAAAACTAAAAACACAAATATATCACAAAAACAAAAAAGATTTTGCGATATAAATATTTTCATTTATCTTTGCTAAACATTTTTGTGCACAAAAAACATGCCAACGCAGTAATAGTTAATACTATAGACAGAAGTTGATATGTTGATAACCGCACGTAATTCCAAAAAAAATAACAATATAAAAAATACCGCTATGGGAATTAATGCAAACAAAAAAGTCAAGAGAAGAAAAGTCAGAGTGATGGGCAACAAGAACTCCACCAACAACTGGGGTTTGAATGCACAGGGCTGGAATGCTGTACATAAAGCCATCATTGAGGCTGAATAGTCTTGACAAAAAGCGTATTGGTCGAAACAAACATTAAGACCAAGGTAGCGAGGAGGCCTCGGGAAGGAAACAGACGTTTATTCTCGGGGCTTTTTCACTTATAAAAAAGTTTGCAAAAGCCTACTAAGATGAATCTGCAAAAAACCAAAACAATAATAAGCAGCCTAATGCTTGTATTGATAACCAGCACGTTGCTCATCACCCCCAAGAAAGCAGAGTGCCAGTTGCGCAATATAATAGACCGCACATACACCATAGTAGGAATAGGCGCCAACGGGTATGTCAACGACAAAAGCAGTCCAGGAGACTATATAGGCTATAACGGACAAGTAGGATTAGGCATGAACCTATTTGACGGAGTAGGCGGACGAGCGAACCTTACATACCTCAACAACACCAACGTGGAATCGATAAAAAGCAACTACCTGTCGTTTAACCTCGAATTAACATTCGACATGCTGAACACGTTGTTCAAGACCAATCACCAACGCAATGACCAGTTGCTATTCAGTGCAGGCTTAGGGTATGTAGTACGCCAAAAGAACTATTTAGAGCCTTCCGACAACGAAGCATCGGTTACCCTTGGGCTGACGTATACACACCCCTTAGGTAACAAGATATACCTCTTCGGCGAGCTGAAAAGCTTTCTCTTCGTGCCCTGTTTCGACTACAACCTAAAAGCATCGGCATTTGTGTTAGGAACTATGGGCATACAATACAGATTTTGCGACAATCCCTACCGCAACGGACTGATGGACGGAGGAACAAAGATGCACGAGAACTGGTTTGTGAGCATAACAGGAGGTGTAAACTCACTGACATATAACGGCATAAGGCTGAAAGACAGGCTACGACTCATGCGTCCTGCCGCCGAGTTGATGATAGGCAAATATTTTACACCCGTCATGGGCATGCGCATAGGCGTGAACGGCTTGAAGGCGGCTACCGATGCAAATCCCGGATTCAAGATAACCAACGTACACCTCGACTTGTTGCTCAACCTCAGCAACATGCAACAGCCCAAACCAGGAAGAGCTGTGAGCTACTACCTGTATGCCGGCGCCGGCATGCTGAACCGCTTGGACAGCCACACCATGACGATGGGAGGCAACGTAGGCTTCCTCACACGTTTCTGGATATCGCGATGGTCAGACATAATCGCCGAGGCGCGCTATTTCATCACCACGCCCGGTTTTGCCCACGACCAGCCAGGACAGCATGGGTTGTCGGTAGGCATGGCAACAATCAGCTTAGGCTATGTGCTAAACCTGACATCAGGGTCGATGCGATAGACAATCCACAGAGGCTAACACTTATACAAGCTTGTTTCTCTAAAAGGAAACAAGCTTGTTTTTATTTATTACTGTTCGTTAAATCACAAATTGTATAGTTTAATCCATTAATCGTAAAAAATTAAACTATACTTGTATTTTATATTCTTTTGTGTTTTCAGATGATGAGTCTGCCATTTTCGTGAGTATTTTTTGTATAAATCAGCCCCTTTTTTTCTCTTTTTATCAAAAAGTTTATCGGACAGTAATAATTTGCAGAAAAATTGAAAAGAAATGGCTACAAGCGTAAATAGAAAAGTAAAGATTACCATAGACGGCAAGGAGATGGACAACACCATCAAGAGCCTGAGGGCAGAGATGCAGAAGCTGAAAAACGAGCAGGCAAAGATGACCATAGGCACCGACGAGTACCTACATAAATAACAGGAAAAGATAAGAAAAAAAGAAAAAAAGAAAAAAAACTTGACCAAATAATGATCAAGTCCTAATACAACATTTTATTAACCTTGTCGGGGCGAGAAGACTCGAACTTCCGACCCCTTGCACCCCATGCAAGTGCGCTAGCCAACTGCGCCACGCCCCGAAAAAGCGAGTGCAAAGATACAACTTTTTACAATACACACCAAATTTTATTTCATTTTTATTTCATCAATACTATTTTTTTTACTATATCTCAACAACTTATATTTTTCTATTTAGAACATTTTACTCGACATGCCGTTCTTCCTTTCACAATTTTAGACTTACTGTTAAGAAACATCTTGTCTATTTCATCCATACCATTATACTTATAAATATACTATCCAAACTGTGTTTATCATTGTACGGCAAATGAACGACAATCTCGACAGAAGCTGCCAAACAAAAAGAGACGCAATAGCGCGTCTCTTTGTGCGATATAGCCTTGTTGAAAAAGTGTTTACTTGATGATTTGCAACGAACGTTGCACGAAGGCGGAGAGAGCCTCGCCTTTGAGAAGTCCATTGGAAAGGAGTGCGAGGTCGGTAAGCTGATGAACCAGCTGTTTTTGACGGTCGGCATCTTCCTCTTTCAGCACCTGCTCGACGAGCGGATGGTTGATATTGACAACGAGGTTGTAGCGCTCTGGCATGTCGCCATAGAAGCTCATGCCGCCAGAGGTGGCAGACATCTCTTTGTAGCGGCGCATCCACTCGTCCTGAGTGATGACCATAGGCATCTCGTCGCTTTCGAGACTCTCAAGAACAACGGTGTAGCGGCTCTTGTCGACTTCAGCCTCGATAACAGGCTTGAGCTTGTCTTGCTCCTCCTTGGTAAGTTTCTCTGGTATGGAGTCCTCGTGAGGGATAAGCTTTTCTACCACGTCGGAATCGACACGCACAAAACGTATGTCCTTGATAGCTTCGTTCTTGTCAGAGTCGAACTGCTCGAGCATGCCGACAAAGTGGGAGTTGAGTACGCTGTCCATCAGCAGTACATCGTAGCCTTTGGCCTTTGCCTTGGCGATATAGGAGTGCTGCTCTTCGGCATCGGTGGCATAGAGGTAGCACACCTTTTTGTTC
>JAZRVD010000137.1:0-67114 GCA_045598945.1 Bacteroidales bacterium
GGCGCCTCGGTGATGCTGTGGGACATGACAAAATACTTCAACAAGTCTCACTCGCTGCCATTAAAAGACACCACATTCAACGCCCCCACCATAAAAAAATTTGACCAAGAATTTGCCTACGACGTAGGCATATATGCCGGCTTTGGCGGCAACAACCTGTTCAAGAACTTCTACATAGGTCCCTCGTTCCGCTTTGTAGACTTCTTCTACCTTATAATAGGCGTCAACATAGCCGAATATGAATTGCTTATGGAGCAATACAGCGAAGGCATGCTACTGCCACAAGATGCAGGCATCAGCAGCATCACCACCAAAGAATGGAAAATAAAGCCTTTTTTGGGCATCTCCATCGACCTCGACTTTCTATCTTATATAAAGAAATAGGCAAACAACAGACGCAAATCCTTATTAAACAGATTACAGGCGTTTTAAGAAACTAAAGGATAAAAAAAGCAGTTTCTAATCAAAGCCAATAGCACAGATTGCCAGCATGATAGGAGTAAACAAAAGCACCGTCAGCAGAGAAATAAACAGGAACAAAGATGAAATAAACGGCATCTATGATAGTGCTAAAGCTCAAGCTAAAAGTGAAGCAAGGCAAAAGGCAAAGTCCAGATTTCACAGGCTTACGGAAAAAATGCACGAACTCATTGTTACAAAATTGTGCATGGACTGGAGTCCTGAACAGATTAAGGGTTACTGCGTAGTGTACGGTATAGACTGTGTTAGCCATGAAACGATATACCAAATGATATGGAACGACAAGAAGATGGGCGGAGTGATGTACAAACATCTAAGAAGGAAAGGACGACACAAAACCAAACGAGGCTCCAAGAATCAGTACAGGGGGCTGATACCCAACAGGGTGGACATAGATGAACGTCCAGCAATTGTTGATGAGAAGGTACGGTTCGGCGACTTAGAGGGAGACACCATTATCGGTAAAAACCACAAAGGTGCAATCGTTACTATTAACGACCGTATGACTGGCTTTTCTTGGTCTGAACAATTGGATGATAAAGGGGCTGACAATGTTGCTGATGCCATTATACGAATGCTACTACCGTTCAAAGGTCACCTACATACGCTTACATTTGACAATGGACGTGAGTTTGCACACCACGAGAAAGTGGCAAAAGCCTTGGATATCAAAATATTCTTCGCTAAAGCTTATCACTCTTGGGAAAGGGGTGCCAACGAGAACACCAACGGACTTTATCGACAATATATCCCTAAAGGATCTGATTTTCAATCGTTAAATAGAGACTTGCTTCCTATGGCCAGACTGATGATTAACTCTCGCCCGAGAAAAAGACTTAACTTCCTTTCTCCGATTCAAAAATTATGTCGTATATTTGCATTTGATTGTAAACTTCTTAATATTGTTAAAAAAGTTGCATTAGCGACTTGAATTCAGCTTTTTTTTCCATACATAACTGAAATTGTGTATCTTTGTTTTTCAGACAAGTGCTTCATATCTTTTACTATTTTTGTTCAGAGGCAAAGATAAGCATTTTTCTAAAAAAGGGAAATCTTCAATTTTGGAGGTTTCTCTTTTGGTCTTTAACTTTTAACAGGCTTTAGGTCTTTTGTTCCTCTTTTTCAGTAAAAGTTGCATTTATGAGTTGAACTTAGGAATAATTACAGACGCGCCCCGTGAACAAGATATACACAAGGGTCTGTCTGTTGTAAACGATCAACAAGACAACATGCGACCTTGCTATCTCATCAACATAACGCTGCCTGTCTTTCTCTTAACCGCTTTAGGTTCGTCACCAGTATGATATTTTATAGTATAGACATACGCACCTTGCGGACATAATGAGCCTTGATGTGTTCCATCCCAACATTCGTGCGGATCCTTACTATGAAAGCACATCTGACCTCTACGGTTGTAGATAACCATCTCATATTCTATAATATTTTCAGTAAAGACGCAAAATGTATTGTTTGCCTCTTCCGTTGGAGTGAAGATATTAGGGACAAACAGCTTGTTATGTTCCACAGGCAAAGTCTTGTATGCCGTATCTGTACATATACTGTCATCAGTATAGACAACGAACATTAAACGTAGCGAATCGGCATTATCATCAATAACATAATTTATAGACTGTCTGTCACTATAATATTCATCATCGACGAACCAAGCGTAATATTTACCCCACTTGCTGATCAAGCCGTTGGCAGTAACCTCTCTCAAATCATCATTGAAATACTCCGTACTTGTGGTAAACTTTGCTTCAGGGACATGGATAGGATATACCACAATGCCTGTATCAACAGCACACGGACTATTGTTGCTCACATTGGCTGTAAGAGTATATACCGTTGTGGCTGTAGGAGATATAGTTATAACCGAGTCGTCTGCCTGATATTCAAGATTAGGATCGTCAGGGAAAGCCTTCCAATGGTGTACAGGTGCTGGGGTAAGATTCCTTAACGTAAATGAACGATCAACACAATTGTGCGACACCTCTATGACAGGTACGATGTCAGGCCACACATACAGGTCGAGGATAGATATCGAGTCGCAGCCGTTTTTAGCCACCCATGGAAAACGTTGTTCGTAATGTCCCGATGTATCGAGATATTCATTACCTAAAAGCACATGCTGCCCATTACATATTGAATCATAACGATGCGTGCGAATACTGTAATTAACAACAAGATGCTGACGTTCAGAGTGGTTGCATCCATGTTGATCGGTATATCTATATTCCGCCCACTGTGTACGAGTGTACTTCCTGTTGTCTACGTTCCATATCAATGTGTCGCAAGCAATAGTATCATTGCCATAGACCGTGTCGAAACAAGGATAGACGGTGAGATAAAGAATAGTGTTGCTATCACACCCTGCAGTATTTTTGAGACGGACTGTATCAACTACAGAATGATCATAATATTTATCGTTTCTCTGCCAACGATAGCCCCAACACGAGCAAATAGTATCGAAACAATCGACTGTAGAGCTGTAGCTCATGGTAAGATGCATCAGCAGCACACTATCGCAACCTTCGCTATTGACGCCATACACGCGCGCACTATCCACCGCACTGTTGAAATAATTTTTTCTTGAATATGGCCAGTAGAAAGCATCACATGCCTTATGGCTTACGGATTGGCGAGAAGAATGATTAACCTTGACATTAAGCGTAATTGCACTGTCGCATCCATGAGCGTTGGGGACAACAACAGATGCACGCTGACTCTGACGATAGACGCCATTCAAAACGTTAAGATTGGCGACCACTACAGAGTCACAGCCATCGGCAGAATGAGAGCTCGAAGTATTGCGATTGATTGTCAGATGCACAAACACCACTGAGTCGCAATACTGGCCAGGCTTCTTTGGATAGGACTTTGACACAACAGTAGACTCAGTGATTTTCTGACCATACCAACTATATACATTGCACGCACTACGATTGAGGTGTGTTACAGGGCTGTCCTTGTTAACCAAGACTAACGATATAGTGCTATCGCAATTAACAGAATTGGCATTGGCAAAGGTATGTTTAACTTTAGTGTCGCAAGAGTAGTTAATACCGTACCACATAAAGCTATCGCACGCCATGACACCTGTATCAGGTCCTGTTGTAGAAAGATTTATCTTTAGATTGAGATATTGACTGCTGTCACATCCTACCTTATTTTTTATTACAGGAGCAGAATAAAATCCGCTCTTCCTATAAGTATAGCATGTAGGCTGCCAACAGAAAGTATCGCATGCGATGCGGTCAACAGTATCGGCTGACGAATGACGGACAGCAAGATTCAACGTCAAAGTACTGTCGCAACCATGCCTATTGACAAGATGGTGAATAACCTTTGATGACGTATAGTATGTATTACCGTACCATTTCATAGAGTCGCACACCGAAGCAATAGTATCGCCTTTACTGCTCTTGTTAATAGTTATATATAGATATTCCACACTGTCACACCCATGAATATCCTGCCCCGCCTTGAAATATGCTGGATTGTTAGGCGGGAGGACGCTTGAAGAATAAATTCTATCGTGCCACTCATAAAAATCACATGATGTATCGCTGACATTTACTATACTGTTCTTATAAATAGTAACAAACAAACGATTGAGAGTATCGCACCCGACATAATTCCTTGTACCGTCAGAATGAGTGATATTCGCCAGCGTTGTCTGACTTTCGTAATAGTTTGTATTGTGCCAGTTCAACACATTACACGATTCTATTGCCGTGTCCTTCGTTGTACTGCTTTTTATTACCAACAAAAGGCTGACAGCAGAGTCACAACCGTACTGGTTGGCGTAATGCAATACTGAACTAACAGAGTCATAATGCACTATAACATCATATAAAGGATAGACAGAAGAAAAATACGTGGTATTGATAAAGGGAGCTACGGTGTCTCTACGTTGCAGACTATCACAACCTATCAGCAACGAATCAGGGCCAAAATTGCTATAATTGACTCTAAGGTTAAGCATAGTAACACTATCACACTTGTGTACTGTAAGACTATCATAAGAGTAAACGCCAGTGATAGTATAAGTAGTATCCTTATAAATATTTGACGAAGAAGTCTTCCATAAAAGGCTGTCGCAAACCGTCATAGACAAAGTACCCGTATCGTGGAAAAACATTTGCAGTTTGAGATGCAACACGCTATCGCAGTTATCGACAGAAGCTTTATATAACGTATGGGTGCATGTATCCAAACTTTGCGACAACCGACGATTGTACCACCAGAAAGAATCGCACGAAGTGGCAAAAGTATCTGTATGCTGCGTATAGGATACCGACAAATTGAGATGTACAATGCTATCGCAACCTAAAACATTGCTTTTGCCAAGCTTATGTGTAACAGTATTATTAGATGTTAACAACCTATGCTCGTACCATATAAAAGAGTCGCAACTTCTGGCAATGGTGTCGCCCATCGTTGAGTTGTAGACCACAAAATGCAGACGTTCCAAGCTGTCGCAACGTACATTGTTTTGATAATGCCACAAAGTATCATAGTATTCTATCCTTGCCAAAGGAGAGATAGCAGAATGAGCAGAAGAGGTAAACGAGAGCCTTCTCTCTGGGTCTAACCACACAATACTATCGCAACCAGACATCGAGGTATCGTGCGATGTGCTGTAACGCACAGTAAGATGCAGCACCACAACAGAATCACAGCCATGCAAGTCTGTATTGTGCATAGTGTCAACAGCATCGACACTTCTATAATACCTATGGCTGAAAAAACCATACATTTCATCTTCCCACAAGAACGAATCACACACACTCCTCGCAGTCTCAAATACAGTATGCGGATATATAGTCAAGTTTAGTCGAGCCGAGCTATCACAACCCCATTGATTGATCTGTCCATGACGAGGATGTATTATCTCATTAGAACAATTGTACCATAATCCATCCCACCTAAAGGAATCACAAGCTGTTGCAAAAGTGTCGCCTATTGAGGCGTAATGGATTCTAAGATTCAGCACTACCACGCTATCGCAGCCAGCCGAATTGATATTATGATAATTATGCTCCGGCATGGCATCGCGATCGTATACCATGCCGTGCCAGGCAAAACGATAGCAGCTGTCCACATTAGTATCACCAACCGTGCGGCTGTTGATAACAAAATGAACATTTTGCACGCTGTCGCAACCGACGGCATTGGTATAATGAAACGACGAATCGATATTAGTCTTTACAATATATCTAACTGGGCTTCCCCATACGGAATTTCTCAAAATAAGCCTTCTGCTACCACCTCCACTTTCACCATCCATCCAGACGACACTATCACATTGCGTAATAGAGCTATCTTTACCAACAGAACTATATACTACGTCAAGTTGCAAGGTATCTACACTTAGACATCCAACATCATTAATATAAGCATGAGTATCGGTGGCACTGACATTGTATCCCCGTACCTTCACATCTCTATGGAACCATGTAAAAGTGTCACACACCCTTTGGATAGTTTTACTACTGCTATTATAATATAACGACAAAGAGAGCGTCTCTACACTGTCGCAACCATGCACGTTTGCACCTGCATGCAGATGCCTGGCAGTATTTGTAGAAACGACATGAGCAGAGTCGTACCACACAAAAGTATCACAAGCATAAGGCACGGTATAGACGCTATATGTCGTGTCGTGAATATACAAGTGCAAAGTTACCATGCTATCGCAGCCGGCCTTATTGATACCCCTATAATTGTATACAGCATTGGCATCAGAATCGTACCCCACCTCATGCCATGTATAATGATAGCAGCTATCCACAACAGTGTCTCCAACAGTACGGCTTCTTATCACAAAATGTACATGCTGAATACTGTCGCATCCAACAGCATTGGTGTAATGGAATGACGAATCGATATTGTCTGTCTTACAGTCTACAACAGGGGACTGCCATACAGAGCTACGCAATAGCAATGTCCTATTACGACCACCTGCATCGCCGTCAACCCATACTATACTGTCGCATCTTGTTATAGAGCTATCCTTGCCAACGGAGCTATAAAAAACACTAATCTGCAAAGTGTCGACACTTAAGCATCCTGCATCATTGACATAGGCATGCGTATCTACATTGCTGACGCCATACCCTCGCACCTCTACACCTCTATGCCTCCATATAAACGTATCGCACGACCGTTGTACATCCTTACTATTGGTGTTATAAAAGAGAGAAAGATTGAGCGTCTCCACACTATCGCATTTATGCGAATTGGCACCTGTATGAATACGGCGTGCCGAATTTGTAGAGACGGTATACGCAGAGTCGTACCACACAAAGGTATCGCAAGCATGAGACACAGTATAAACACTATATGTAGTATCGTGAATAACAATATGCTGCGTAACGATGCTATCGCACCCATTGACAGCAAGAAAAGTATCTTTTGCTGTTTGCGAATAATTAAAGAGACGATCGCCCCAAACATATTTATAACACCTTGCCGTATCGACCGTTGTATGTTTTCTTTGCTTAACAAAAAGCGACATTCTTACAATAGAGTCACAATCATGAATAGAAGACAACGTTACAGATTCAGTTTTCGACGACATGAAACTAATTCCTTTCCAAACATACGGCAGGGCGTCGTCGCATACTGTATCATATAGCGTAGTGTCATATACAGGAAAGTTCCTCAAAGTCATATCAACAACCGAGTCGCATGAATACAAAGTATGCAACGTAACTTTCTTTGTGGTGGCAGAGTTAAAGACTTGTGATGGATTGTAAGAACCGGTAAACCATGTATAAGGATAGGTGCCTTGGCATACATAGTGTGTATCCGACAAAGAAAACGTGTCGTTGACCATAAGTTTCATAAGAACAGTAGAGTCGCACCCATTACTTTTCTTCAACACCGTTGTCTTGTTGCCAGACACCACAAAAGCAGAATCGTTCCAAATATAAGGTTGCTTGGACTGACATGTAGAGCGCTCATATTCTCTATACGACGTATCCTTGACAACAAGATTGATAGCAAAAACGCTATCGCATACGCCACGATATTTATCTATATGCCTTATCGTGTCTTTGGTAGAGACACGATAGTTTTTGCCATCTATCCAACGATATGGGGCGAAATTTTGACAAATCACTGCTGATTTCCTTGTGGTGTCATCATTATAAACATGGACTACGAGCTTGAAGACAGAATCGCAATATCTTCCTGCATATATACCCCGGATGGTATCGTGATAAACGCCAGCCGTCTTTATGGGTCTGCCTGAATAGCACGAGCTCCATTTACGCCATGCAATGGACTCATAGCTACACATTGAATCGGTAGCGACATTGTGAGAATTGTAATATATTGTCAGTTGCAGCGTGTCGACACTGGGGCACCCCTCATCAGAAAGATAATCGCTATAATATCTTCCGCCAATGGTATATTCATCCACAAAAGAGCCACGCAAAAACCACCGGTACTTCTCACAAGCAGTATCTTTGTACAGTGTGCTACTATTATATCTCACTCTGATATGCAACGTATCAACACTTGGGCAGTTGTTGTCATTAATATAACTATGTAGATAAACACCGTTGGTGGTTATTGCAGTATCAAAAGCCATATTGCCATATCTCTGCCAGTGCCACACATATTTGTCGCAGACATCTCGCATAATAGTGTCGTGAGACGATTGACGTACAAATACATGAAGTGTATCTGTACTTGGGCAATTATTACCGTCGATATAGCTATGCCTATATGTACCAGCAGTAATAATATTAGTATCTAAACCATGATTGAGCCATCTAAAAGCTCCTGTGTCGCAAATATTCTGAGTAAAAGCATCGTATGTATTGTCGTTCACAGCAAGTTGCATTACTATCGTTGAGTCGCAATCATCCTTGCTCTTCAGCGTAGTATTCTGCATATAGGCGTCGTCAAACCACACGCCATTCCACTTATAGGGCAAATCAGTCCTACATACAACGGCATAGTCAGCCACATAAAAGGTGTCGTTCACCTTAAGCTTTAACGTATAAACACTATCGCACACTCCATTATGTCTATCTATATGTCTTACAGTATCGCTGATAGAGGTGCTATAACCTATACCATCAATCCATCGATATGGGGCCAGGTCCTGGCATATCACATCACTCATTTTAATGGTGTCATCATTATATATGACAAATTGAAGAGATATGATAGAATCGCAGTATTTCCCTTCAAACACATTATGGACAGTATCTTTGTAAATGCCTGCTTTTGCAAGCGGCAATAGATGCTGGCCACGCCATCTACGCCAATAGTACTTTTCATACGAGCATGCGGAATCACGCATATCCACCTTTTGATCCTTGTATAGCTTTAATCTTAATGTATCGGTATTTAGACATTGAAAATAGCCATTATACACCATTTGATAGTCATGAGTATAACTTACGTACTGGCCGTTGGTTGCTTCTGTATAAGCATTGTTCCACCCATGATTGACCCATGTCATAGAATTGCATACCGTAGTGTCGTATCGCTTATTGACATTAGGGTAGACTGTAGCAAAAATAGTATCTATGCTATAGCATCCATCAGGCGTAAAATATCTGTACACATACATCCCGCTTTGATATATCACTGTGTCGTAGATGTCGTCTATCCAATCATGATACCTATGATGGCTCCATATCAGCATATCGCAAGCGGTATCGTAGATACAACTGCTTGTGTTGCGGTTGATATTCAAATACAGTGTGTCAGCACTTGGACATTGATTGCCTGCGTTATTATAATGATTGACATACTTGCCAGAAGTGTTGAATAGCAAAGATGAATCATTGTTTTCCCAAACAAAACTATCGCATGCCGTGACATTGAACGATAAATGAGAGCTATTTTTTATAGTAAGACGCAAATATTCATTAGAGTCGCATCCAAAAAATTTAGTAACGTCTAAATTTACATAATCGTCAGAGCTTGTATGCCGCCTACCATGCCACACATATTCGTCGCACGCAATAACAGTATCATAATAACGATAGGTATAGTCGACATCTACATAAACCAAAGAGACTATACTATCGCAACCATCAACATTTTTCGTATCCAAAACCTTTTCTACGACACCATCTCCATTATGAAAATATTCCGACGAAAGCCACGAATCATAAAACACCGTATCGCCCCATCTTACAGAATCACAAACTTCCAACCATTCTTCTGCCTTTGAGATAGATTTGATCGTCAAAAATATAGTGTCAAACGAATTACAACAACGATCGTTGTAATAGCTATATATATATTTACTGTAGACAACACCTTCGATAGGCGTAAAAAAAGTATCGCCGCGTACCACATCCTCACTTGAGATAATCTGGTCGCCAAAATTCTCATAGCATAAACTATGCCGTCCATATCTAAAAGTATCCTTTCCACACATAAAGGTATCTACACGGCTGTACTCCGACAGACCTGTCCAAATATGTAATATATATATAGAATCACACCCATCAGCAAGAGAAACAGTATCGGCAAAACTGTATACTTTTTCCAATGGCAACATATCTCTGGTAAAACTTTTGCCTCTCCAATGTTCAACAGGATTAGTTCCGCACATCCTTATTGTCTTTGTCTCGTAAAAAGGCAATTTTACTTGATAACGTATCCCATTATATACATATTCTGTTGTTATTTTATTTCCTCGTCCTTTGGTAATTGTATCAACTCTTGTATACACTACCGTTGAATCCTTAGACACACGGACAACATTACCTTTATAATCTGTATATTCCGTCTCTCCGCAACGAATGTCTTGTACTAAATTTACAGATTCGTTACTCTTGAATCCTGCTCCTCCAGGGTACATTGGATCACCAGGATATACTTGAGCATAAACGAAATTTTGGACAAGGAGACACACCACACAGCACAAGATCAATCGAAATCTTATCATAAAATCAAATTAACATATTGAAATTTACACTATACAACACTTCGCACTCATTTATTGCGAGAGTGCAAATATACACTTTAGTTTTAATAAAAAAGCACCTACGCCATAAAAGCCAAACTAAAGTATTTCAATACATAAGATGATTTTTCCTACATCTATTGCAAATAAATACTATAGACAAATAAAAAGACACACGACTTGCAGCAAAAATTGCTGCAAGCCGTTATTTGCAATATTACTACTGCTAATTAATGTAGTTCCACTATTTGTCTTGGATATAGCCGAAGCTGCGAAGGGCTTGGTCGTTGTTGCGCCAATCTTTCAGCACCTTGACGAAGATATTTAAGAAGCAGCGCTTGCCGGTGAAGGCTTCTATATCCTTGCGAGCCTCTATGCCTATCTTCTTTATGCTCTTGCCCTGATGGCCTATCAAGATGGCTTTCTGCGACTCGCGCTCGGCATATATCACCGCATTGATGTTGTCTATACCGTCTTTTTCCTCGTAGCTTTCTATACGCACCTCGCACGAATAGGGTATCTCCTGCTGATAGTAGAGCAAGAGTTTCTCGCGTATTATCTCGCTGACAAAGAAACGCATAGAGCGGTCTGTCAGCTCGTCCTCAGGATAGTATGGCGGATTTTCCGGCAGGAAGTGAATGATGGCGTCGAAGATGGAATCTACATTGAAACGATTAAGCGCAGATGTGGGGATAACCACAGCACGAGGTATCTGAACCTGCCAATACTTGATCTTATCAGCGACCTCCTGCTGTGAGCTAAGGTCTATCTTGTTGATGACCAAGATAACCGGTATGTTGCTATCTATCACCTTACGTAGCACCTCCTGATTTTTGAAGGTCTCGCCAACTTCTGTAACGAGTAGGAATACATCGGCATCTTGCAGCGCACCGCCAACAAAATCCATCATGCTCTCATGCAGCTTATAATGCGGATTGACAATGCCAGGCGTGTCGGTATACACTATCTGAAAGCTGTCGTCGGTGTTGGGGATTGTGCCGCCCACTATGCCCATGATGCGATGACGCGTAGTCTGCGCCTTGGATGTAATAATAGAGAGACGCTCGCCAACAAGGACATTCATCAACGTGGACTTGCCTACGTTGGGATTGCCGATGATATTAACAAAACCAGCCTTGTACACAGCGACAAACTATTAGAAATACTTTATTTCGCGTTCTATAATAGTCTGAGCCTCAGGATTGTTGTCAACCATCAAATACTCGGTCTTCTGAATCCAGTTGTTGTTGTTATCATAGAGATAGCGGAAGAGGGATATGGATATTTCGGTTTCTGGCTCGCTGTAATCGTAAGTAGTCATCGTTACAGGATTGTGATGCTCGTCATATTCATAACGTGTCTCTCTGATTTTCGTACCTTTGCGGTCGAAGGTTACCGTTTTGACCATGTTGCCAGAATGGGCGTAGGCATACACCTCACGACGAAAGACATTGCCAGAGGCGTCGGTAAAAGCGCGCTCGCTGACGCGTGCATTGTCGTCGTATTTAATCATCGTTCGAGTCTCTATCTGACGCTCGGCATCTTCAACATACACCTCGGTGAGAAAGAACTGCTTGTCGTAGACATAGTATGTACGACCGATGATATTCTCTTTGTCGTCGACAACATGCTCAAGGGTGGTAACGCCGAAGCCGTCGTGCTTGTAGCGAGAGCGGAACAGCACATCCTCTTCTGGCGAGATATACGACATACTTTTGCGCTGACCGTTTTTCATATACTCAGTCTCTACACGCTCAAGGATATCGCCACGCACAAGAGTAGGCTTGCCCTCGTCTAACGCCTCGTACTGAATGGTGGTAATATACTTCACGTTGCCACGCAGCCCGTCAAGTTTAACCTCTGGAGCGACACGCTGAGCAGAAAGGGAGACAAAAAAAGATGTCAACAACAGAGCGGAAATAAAATACTTTGCGTTCATAAATATCTAATAATAAACAACGTACCGCACTTTCACGGCGCGTAAAAGGTGTAACAAAATTTGTTCAAAAGTACAAAAAAAAAAGATATCATTTTTCTAAAATTGCAAAGTTGCATTTTTTTCTTACATTTGCACGCAAATTTATACAGTATGGAGAAAACAATATTGATATGTTTTGCCGCATATACGGTACTGCTTTTTGTGGTGATGTGGCTGACGCAGCGCGGCACCAGGCATGCTACGCTGCAAGACAACGACGCCTTCTTTCGTGGCGAGCGCAAATCGCCATGGCCTATAGTGGCTTACGGCATGATAGGCGCATCGCTTTCGGGCGTTACCTTCATGTCGGTACCTGGCGGCGTATATAGCGGACAGTTCACCTATCTGCCATTAGTCTTAGGATACGTTATAGGCTATGTTGTGATAGCCTTCGTCCTGCTGCCGCTCTACTACAAGCTCAAGCTCACGTCCATATACACCTATCTCGACCAGCGTTTTGGGTCGCGAAGCGAGAAGACAGGCACAATATTCTTTATCATATCGCGACTGTTAGGCTCGGCATTAAGGATGTATCTCGTAGTATTTATACTGTACGAGTTTGTGTTCCAGTCGTGGGGCATAGACTTCTGGGTGCCAGCGGTGGTATTTATAGCCATCATACTGATATACACCTTTCAGGGCGGTCTCAAGACAGTGGTATGGACCGACACCTTGCAGACCACCTTTCTACTTCTGGCGGCCATCATCACCGTTGTGGCCATCACCAAAGAGCTAAACCTGCCTTTTGGCAGACTCATTGCCGAAGCCAGCGATGCCGGGCTGACCAACATGTTCGACACCGACGTTACGCACCCTAAATACTATTGGAAGCAAATTATCAGCGGTGCCTTTATCACCATCACCATGACGGGCCTCGACCAAGACATGATGCAAAAAAACCTCACCTGCAAAACGTTGCGCGACGCGCAGAAGAACGTGCTCTCGGCAAGTTTCCTGTACATCATAGTCAACGTGCTGTTTCTATGCCTTGGCGCCGCATTGGTACTATATGCACAAAAGACAGGCTTTGAGCTGCCAGTAAACGAGGCCAGCGCCGTGGTAGGCGACAAGATATTCCCATCCATCGCCTTTGCCCTAAGCCCTCTGACGGCTGTAATCTTTGTATTAGGAATGGTGGCGGCAGGCTATTCGAGCGCCGACGGCACACTTACAGCCCTCACCACCACTACATGCTACAACTTCTTAAGCTTTGAGAAAAAAGCCGACGATATAAGACGCCAGACACGCATACGCCGCTGGGTGCATGTAGGCTACGCCTTGCTATACCTGCTTGTGATAATAGTGTTCCGTCCCTTCCACACGCAATCGCTGATAGACACGCTTTTCGACGTGGCAAGCTTCACCTACGGTCCATTGCTTGGACTGTTTGCCTTTGGACTATTCACACACCGGACAGTCAACGACAAGCTGGTGCCATTGATAGCCATCCTATGCCCGATAATATGCTACATTCTCAAGCTGTATGGTCCCACATGGTTTGGCGGATACCATTTTGGCTTTGAGCTGCTGCTCATCAACGGCATGCTGTCATACATAGGGCTACTTGCCATCAGCAGCAAAAACACGCAGGATTAGTCGTCGTCGGGCATAACGTCCTCGAAAAACTTATCGTCAAACCCCAACAGGTATACGCGTGCGGTAGCACGCGTAAGGGCGGTATACAGCCATCGCAGGTACTCGCGCGTGAGCATGTCGTCGACAAAATAGCCTTGGTCGACAAATATAGTGTTCCATTGTCCGCCCTGAGTCTTATGGCATGTCAAGGCGTAGGAGTATTTCACCTGCAAAGCGTTGTAATACGGATTTTTATGCAGTTCACGCAAGCGGTCGCGCTTGAGCGGTATGTCGGCATAGTCCTCCATCACCGCATCGTACAGCTTCTTAGACTCTTCGGGTGTCAGCGACGCCGAGAGACTGTGCAGAGTGTCGAGCATCAGCAGGCAATCCAGCTGCGGCTCGTCGGGATAGTCGACAAAACGCACCGTAGCGTCGACAAAGCGAAAGCCATACAACTCAATGAAGCGGCGAATGCGCTGTATCTCTATAATATCGCCATTGGCGATAAAGCCCATCTTGGAGTCCTCCTCGTGGTAGTAATAGTTGTTTTTCACCACCATCAGATAGTCGCCAGAGCTTATCTCCTCCTCCCTATACAGCAGTCGGTTGCGTATAGCCTGATTGTAGAGGTTGGCACGCTTGTTGCTGCGACACACCACAGCCACATTCTCAATACCGTTGCGGCTATACTCAGCATTGAGAGCCTCCTCCATATCGGCACCGTTTAGGCGTACAATGTCGGCATAGCCTGCCGTCTCGAACAACGGCATCTGCACCTCGTCGTAGGCCTCCATCATCTCTATCTGGTTACGCAGCTGAGTAGCATTGTATAGCACACCCGACGCGCGTTGCTGGCGCACCACGTCGGTAAGCTCACAGTCAAAAAGTTTTACATCAGCTACAGATGCGAGGAAGTCGTTGTCAAGAGCAGGGCTTTCGTCGCAGCCCACTGGCGGCAGCTGCGCTGTGTCGCCAATAAGCATCAGGCGGCAGTGGCTGCCACTACGCACATAAAACAAAAGGTCTTCGAGCAGGCTGCGTGAGGTCTCGCCCAGACCTGCATCAATCATAGAGGCCTCGTCGACGATAAATAGCGTATACTTATGTTTGTTGTTAGCCAGCACGGTATGCATCACGCCGTTGGCATCGACGACGGTGGAATATATCTTTTTATGGATAGTATATGCCACCTGTCCCGAATAGTTGGACAACACCTTGGCGGCACGACCAGTAGGAGCCAACAGCACGGTGTGTATAGACAGCTCCGGCGCCGTCTGTATCAAGGCGCTCACCAACGAAGTCTTGCCAGTGCCAGCATAGCCGCGCAAGACAGCCGTAGACGAAGGGTCGTCGTCGTAGAGGAATTGCACAATGGTGTGGCACGCCTTGCGCTGACACGGCGTAGGAATGTGCGGAAAAAAGCTGAAGATAGAATCTTCAACCTGTTGTAGTATTTCGTCAGAATAATCTGATGACATAGGGAAAGATTGAAAAAGGAGGCCTGTAAAAGAATCAGGTCTCCTTTCATTTTATATCGCTTGCACCATAAGTGCAAAATACATTATTCAGCAGTTTCTGTCTGAGCCTCTACAGGTACTTCGGCAGCAGGGACGGCAGTCTGATTGGACTGTACTGGAGTGATATTGTTGATGTTCACTTCACTCTGCACGGTCTCTTCCTCAACAGAGCGAGGTATAGACATGGTAGCCACTAAGCTAAGAACGATAAGGATAGCGGCAAGCCACCAAGTAGACTTCTCAAGAAAGTCAGCAGTCTTGCGAACACCCATATACTGATTTTGCGCTGTAAAGTTGGCTGCTAATCCACCACCTTTGGAGTTTTGAACAAGAACAATGATGGCAAGCAACACACACACCACCAAGATAAGAATTGTAACAAATAAGTACATATTATTAATTTATAAATATTAAACAGAGTTTTTTTCTTTGAACGACCATACCTATCAATTGATGCACAGCGACTTACAATCGTGTTTTCAGTTCATCAATTCGAGACGCAAAAGTACTACTTTTTTCGGGATATTTCAAAATTAATTTTTCATACACCTCTATAGCCTTTGCAATCTTACCCTGTTTTTCAAACACAATAGCAAGAGTTTCAGTGGGAAGGGAGATATCTGTGCTAACGCTCTTTTTAGCCAGCACCTCTACGCTCTCTTCATCGACCACATCGTCGTCTTCAGGCTCCAGCATGCCAGCTTCAAGGAAATTGGAGAGGATGACGCTCTTGGGAGCTGTCTTGAAAGAAGGCTCTTGATAGTCGTTGATTTCTTTCATCACATCGAACGCTTCCATCTTTTCCTCATAACACTTTGCCTGAGTCCTGATCTTCTGCAACAGATTCTTGTTGTTGAGAATCAACGACGCCACGCCTTCCTGCTGCTTGTCGCAATTATCCTTATCCCATACCATAGCACCAGAGAGCCACAACATTTGCAACGGAGCACAATAAGGATATTGCGCAACAGCCTTCTTCACCTCATTCCACTCCATCTGTGTACTCTCGTAAGGTCTCATCAATAGATTTAGAAATTGTTTTGTATTCATTGACACAAAAAATGATATTTATCGACATGAAAATTTCATTTTGCAAAGGTACATTTTTTTTTCAACAATCTATATGTTAATTTATTTATACCACTTATTTTATTGAATTACAGGGTAAACAAGCACATTTCATCAAAAATAAAAAGTTTTTTTTATTGTGTTTTGCATTTTTTTTGTACTTTTGCAATTCCAAAATTTGAGTAAAAATGAAGAGAACATTCCAACCATCACGCAGAAAAAGAGTTAATAAGCACGGTTTCCGCGAAAGAATGAGCACCGCCAACGGCCGCAAAGTTCTTGCCGCTCGTCGCAAAAAAGGCAGAAAAAAACTCACCGTCTCTGACGAACGTTAATGCCGCTCTTTTCACAAGCATCATCGACATGTATCGATGCAAAAAGAAGTGTTGTGGAGTCACAGTACTTCTTTTTTCTTTTACACCCTTTATTTTAGTACCCATAGCATAGCAGCTATACAATTATCAGCCCCATGCGAAACAAGAAACCGCTTCCCATTCTCGAAGAGATAGAGATAATAGACGCTGGCGCCGAAGGCAAAGCGATAGCCAAAGTAGACGGCATGGTAGTCTTTGTGCCTTTCGCCGTACCCGGCGACATAGTAGACATTCAACTTATAAAAAAGAAGAAGAGCTATGCCGATGGCAAAGTTGTAGCGCTACGACGTCCGTCGCCGCTACGCGTCGAAGCACAGTGTCCGCACTTTGGTATATGCGGCGGTTGCAAATGGCAGACCATGAAATATGAGGAGCAGCTGAGATACAAAGAGAAACAGGTGCGCGACAACCTCGAACGGTTAGGGCAGGTAGACACCTCGCTGATGGCGCCTATCTGCGGGTCGCAAGAGATATTCTATTACCGCAACAAGCTGGAACACACCTCCTCGTCGCGAGAATGGAAGACAGACCCACGGTCTGCCGAGGAGTCGGTGCCAGAATGGGGCGCGCTGGGCTTTCACATCCCTACCCTCTTCGACAAGGTGCTAAACATAGAACACTGCGCCCTTCAGCAAGAGCCGTCCAACGCCATCCGCCTCGCACTGCGCGACTACGCCCAGCAGCACAGCCTCGCATGCTACGACATACGCAACCACACCGGTTTTCTGCGCAACGTGATGATACGCTGCAGCAGCACGGGACAGTGGATGGTAGTAGTGGTCGTAGCCGAAAAGAACGAAGAGCTGTTTCCAATGCTCGACTACCTGCGCCAGCAGTTTCCACAGATCACCTCGCTGCAATACATCGTCAACAGCAAGTTCAACGACTCTTATTCCGACCTTGAGGTTACGCCATACTACGGCATCGACCACATAGAGGAGCAGATGAAAGGCTACAACGGCCGTCCCGACCTGCATTTCAAAATCAATCCCAAGTCGTTCTACCAGACCAACTCGGCACAGGCGCAACGCTTATACAGCTTCGTTGCCGACTTTGCCGAACTAACAGGCAACGAAACCGTCTACGACCTCTACACCGGCACAGGCACCATAGCCCTTTTCCTCGCTTCGATGTGCCAGAAAGTGGTAGGTATAGAATATGTAGAAGAGGCCATTGCCGACGCCAAAGAGAATGCCATACACAACGGCTTCGACAACACCGTGTTCTACGCTGGCGACATGGCAAAGGTGCTCACGCCCGAATTTGTAGCACAAAACGGCAGACCAGAGGTGGTAATCACCGACCCGCCGCGCGCAGGCATGCACCAAAAGGTTATCGACCAGCTGCTACTGATGGAGCCACGCAAGATAGTCTACGTCAGCTGCAACCCAGCCACCCAGGCACGCGACCTACAGCTGCTGGCGGAGAAGTACAAGGTGTGCCGTATACAGCCGGTAGACATGTTCCCCCACACCCAGCATGTAGAAAACGTGGCAGAGCTGGTACTAAGATAGCAACACGGCAAATACATATATACAGCAATCCCACCCAAGACAGGTGGGATTGCTGTTTCGTTATTAGATGTCTCTATGCGAGAGGGCGAGGCCTAACTGACCGAGCAGCGAAGCCCACAACTCCTTTTTAGCTGGGTCGATAGTCAAATCATACTTTGGCAACCTACCTCTATACCTATAATATACCTTGCGCGAAGACATCTCCACCACCACGCCATCCTTTAACGGCTCGCCATTGAAGAGAACGTCACCCATCAACACAGCCTTATCCGTATTCAAAAGGTGCAACTCCCTAAGATAAAAAAGTGTTATGCCAGCAGTACCTCTAAGGTTGACACAATGAAACAAATAGTCAGTCTTATACGGAGCTATCAATGAGTCGGCGGCACGCTTGTCAAACTCCACACCCTGCTGTATTATCTCCATATTCTACTTTCGCCCACTTTGACTCGGCAGCCCCTCCATTTGATTTTTCTATGCTCTAATAGTAGCGTTATGTACTCTGGCGTATGTTGCACCGTCAATCTCATTTAGAGTCTCGTTTATGGCGTGCCTTATCCTCACGCTAAATTCTTGCTCTGTCAATCTTATCACTTTGTTTCCCATAAAAATATATTTTATTGATTTTTATTATTAATATTACAAGACTTGATAGGAGAAAAACATTCTCGCATCATCCATTTTCCAAGGCAACGGCAAAGAAAAATACTACAGAATATCAACAAATAGGCAGAAGATATAATAATCTGTATTATTGGAATTTGCAAAAATAGATAAAATTGTGTACCTTTGCAACGACTTGTTTTTTAGATAATATTATTAGAGTTTTATGTCGTTGCGTAGTGTTATTTCATGGTGCCTTCTGCCACTAACAATGTGGTACGCCATAGGGGCATGGTTTAGAAATGTTTTGTTTTATGTCGGCATCTTACGCCAGTACAAACCCACCATACCAACAATATGCGTGGGCAATCTATCCTGCGGAGGTACAGGCAAGACACCTCATGTCGACTACTTGATACATCTGTTGCAAGAGCAATACAGTGTGGCAGTGCTTAGCCGCGGCTACCGACGCTCGTCATCGGGCTACTGTATTGACGACGGCACCCACAGCGCTTCGCTGTTAGGCGACGAGCCAGCCATGCTGGCATACAAAAATCCGTCGATAACAGTCGCTGTTGCCGAGAAGAGGTCGGAAGGACTGAAACAACTCAGCAAACAAGAAAAACCGCCACAAATAGTCATTCTCGACGACGCTTTTCAACATCGCTGGGTGAAGTCACATTTCAACATACTCCTCACCGACTACCACGACCTGTACGTCAACGACCATGTACTGCCCATGGGCAACCTGCGCGAGCCGCGCTGCGGCTATCGACGCGCCAACATAATAGTTATAACCAAATCGCCAGAACAACTCAACCCATTGGAATACCACGATATATTGGACTCGTTGCACGCCAAGCCATATCAAAAAGTATTCTTCTCCTATCTCCGCTACGGGGACTTAGTGCCATTGTACGACGGAGAGACACAGCCCGCCACCTCGTTCACACATATACTGGCATGCTCCGGCATCGCCAACCCACAACCTTTCCATGCCTATCTAAAGAAAAACGCCACCGTTGAGACTCTGGCATTCCCCGATCACTACACATTCCGCGAGCGCGACATACAACAAATCATCGACACCTTCAACCACATAGAAGGCTCCTCCAAAGCCATCGTAATAACAGAGAAAGACGCCGCAAGGCTACGCAACGAAGCCACAGCAGAGCAATTAGCCTCGCTGCCAATATACTATCTTCCCATAGAGGTAGCATTCCACCCATCGTTTGGATACAATTTCGACAAAGAAGTAACCATGTTTGTAAGAGAAAGTGTAAGAAAATACCAATTAGGCTAACGACAAACATCATATAAAAACGCACGAAGCCTCGTTAAACATACGAAGCTTCGTGCGTTCCTTTATATTTTTCTTCAAACATATATAATGCACTTATTGTTGCATAAACGACCTGTTTTCACCATCAATATCACACCATTTACTGCTTTATATCAACATATTACATACAACACAAAGTTGTGTGATACAAAATTGTGTGACACAAGGTTGTATGATACAAAATATATATATATCTTTGCAAATAAAAAAAGATATTATGGATAGTCCCTTTCAATACGGCAAAGCAGTAGCCGACAAGCATTTTGTAGGAAGAAAGAAAGAGGTAGAACGACTTACGGCAAATCTCACCAATGGGATAAACACCATACTCATCTCTCCTCGCAGATGGGGCAAGACATCGCTTGTAAAGAGATGCAAGGCATACATGACGTCGAGCAGATGTCAAGTCGTCTTTATGGACATCTACGCCTGTCGCAACGAATACGAATTCTACAACATGTTTGCCAAAGAACTGGTGCGCCAAACCTCGTCGCATATTGACGAGCTGTACAACACACTGAAGGAGCTACTTGGACGCATTGTTCCCAAAATAGCAATAAAAGGCGATCCGACATGCGAATACAGCCTGTCGCTCGACATCACACCCAAGAACTATAGTGCAGAAGAGATTCTGTCGCTACCGCAGCAGATAGCACAGCGCAAAGGGATTAACCTTATAGTGTGTATCGACGAGTTTCAACAGATAGGCGACTATGAAAACAGTCTGACACTACAGAAAAAAATGAGGAGCATCTGGCAGCATCAGGAAGATGTAACATACTGTCTGTTTGGCAGCAAGCGGCATCTGCTGCAATCAATGTTTCAGAATAGCAACTATCCCTTCTACCGCTTTGGCGACATAATGTCGATAGGCTCTATAGACCTCAAGGACTGGGTGCCATACATACAACAAGGCTTTGCTATAAATGACAAGGAGATTGACGCAGAGATGGTTGCACAAATATGCGAGAGTGTGAAGCGCTGCCCTGCCTACATACAGCAGCTGGCATGGCTGACCCTTGTAGGCACAACCGACACAGCCACCGACGAGGTATTAACAGCAGCCATAGAGAACCTCATAGACGAGAACTCGGCACTATATATAGCCCAGACAGAGACGCTGACGAGCTACCAGATGAATTTTCTGCGAGCCATTTGCGACGGCAAGACCACAAAACTTGGCGACACCGCCACGCGAGAAGAATACCACTTGGGGTCGTACTCAAACATAAGTCGCATAAAGACAGCCCTCGAAGAGCGCGAGCTGATAACCATAGAAGGCAAGCAGGTGGAGATTAGCGACCCCGTGTTGGAGCTATGGCTAAAGCGCATGATGATGTAGCCTGCTAACGACAAGCGTAGCAGATATACGGATATTTAATGCCATCGGCGGCACGCTTGAGAAAGATATTGACGCGCAGCACATCGCCCACACAGGGCGCCACAACGCCACACGAAACAAGAAAGCTATACGATATATAGCCCGAATTGTAGGCTGGCGAGGCGGTGCCTGCCTCCACGATACACTCAGCATCCAAGAGTCGCCAACCAAAAACAGCACCATTAGCATCATACGCCATAAGATGGATGGTATGAAAGCCAAAACGATGCACACCCACCTGCGGCGGCAGCAGCTCGCTGATAACAGCAGACTTGAAGCCGCTATGCTTTGGCACAACAGGATAAAAGGTTACATACTGCCCTACCCTCGCCTGCCACAGTGCCGCATCGGCGACAAAATGACGCGAGAAGGCATCGAAGATATGTATATGAGCGTGATAGCTGTCTATACGGTCGACATATCCCGCCACAAGTGGAAACGTCGACGCCGCCGAAGCATGCGAAAGCTGTATGGCCTCGTAACGCAGAGCACCATTGCCAGAACCATATCCAACATCCGACTCGGTCACACAACATTCCTCGCACAAAACAAGCGGGTTGTCGTCGTTCCACATCTCGTCGCCGTCGGCATACCAGCGTAGCACCTCGAAGAGCTTGCCTACAGGCTGCTGCACAGACAGCCGTTCGAGCAGGACAGACAGCTCCTCGCCATCAGGCGACACCAGCCGCACAACAGGCTGCTGCATGGCATAGACCTTGACAGCCATCATAGGCAAGATATAACGACGACATGCCTCGTCGCGCGTGGCAGGATGACGAAACTGATAGCGCACTCTGGCATGCACAGCACGCTGACGCAACGAAGGACAAGCTACGCCCTGCACAACCATGATGTCGCGATCGTCCTGCCTAAGATTGCGTTCCAAGCCCCATTGCTGTAGAAAGTCGACAAGGTTAAACTCATCATGCCCTTCGGCATAATCCAGCATAACCTCAAGCAACAAGGAGTACAACGCCGAAGGACGCGCGACGGGCAGAAGGAAGAACGAGCGCAACAAAAGCTGCACCTCGTCATTCGACACCTCGCCAAGATGCTGTCTCAGATACCAGCATATAGCCTCGGCAGCCTGCACAGGTCTGTCGTCGGCATGCTGCAACGCCTCGGCAAGCTGACTCCATTCTATATTTACATTATCTAACAACGATGAAAGAGAGCTTTAACGGTGCCACGGAAACGCGAAGAGAAGTTCTCGACAAAAGCCGCCACAGCTGTGGACAGCGAGATGACAGCCGCAATGCGCGTAAGCCCCAAGAGGTCGACAAAGCCTTGCCACGCACGCCGCACACCTCGCTTAAGCTTGCGATGCTGACGTGTGCCGGTGAGAAAATTTGAGCCCTCGACGATAGACCGCAGCACAAAGCCTTGCGAACGCGCCGCACGACGAGCGTTGTATAAAGGGAACTCATCCTTGGGCAAGCCTATCTGATTGACCACTATGCCACCCAACACCTGCCACGCTTTGAGAAGTCCGGTACGACGCAAGTCGTCATGCAACTGACGATAGTCGATAGCGCCATAGTGGTGATGCAATATCAACGCCCAGTCGCAAAACTGGCGGAGACCTATGCCACTATTGCTAAGATGCTGACATATATGATTGAAGACATACAGCACATTAAACTGCGGGTTGGGTTGCAGCACCTCTACAAAGCCTTGCTTTGGCACAAGAGAAGCTGTGCCATCGGTAGCGGAGATATACAGCGGCACGCAATTCTCTGTTCTCAGCTGCCGTTCTGCCAGACGCCTGTAAGCACGCTTGCGGAACCTGTTGCCTGCCCATCCGGCACGCTTGTGCAACTCGACGTCAAGCCCGTTCCAATCAATATTGTATTCATAGTCGCCCACCTGATGAGCCTGCTTTACAGCCTCCATGTCGCCAGCCTCTTTGTTGAGCCTTACTATCAGCTCTACACCTCTGTCAAACTCATTCTGCGGCAGATAGACATCGATGTCGCCACAAGCGCGCACACACCTGTTAGGATATAGCGCCGCCAAGCCGTCGCCTTTGAGCAGCACGGGGTGCAAGCCCTCGCCTCGCATAGCCTCAAACAGTTTGACAGTGCCTTCGGCAATATGCGAATGGGTGAACACCAGCTGAGCCATATACCGGCGTACATACACCAGGCACTTTGCCGACTGCTGGCTGTGGCTGTTGGTCAGCATCTGGCAGAAGTTGTCGGCCACCACGCCCAGCAAGGCATGACGATGGAATATCTCCGCCAACGGCACAATATCCTCCTGGGTCTCCGGCCCCGAAGTCTGCCATAACGACGATCTAAGAATTTCTAAAAACATGATGCAAAAGATTACACACAGAATGTTTTATGGCACGCCACGGACGAGAGATGATGATATAATGCCAATATATACGGTAACCGATGTCCGTAGTCTCTACACGCTTGCCCTTGCGCACCACAGCCTGCAACACACCCACCACATAGCTATCCAACACATCGTTTTCGAGCACAGTCCTGTTGTCGCCGCAGCAGCAGTAACACACCTCTTTGCCAGGCACTATCTTGGGAGTCTTCACAATACGATGAAGCACATACTGCCCATTAGGACGCAGGTACAGCGGCACATCGCCTTTGTGCAGAGGGTGTTTGGGCTTGGCAACGACAATCACCAAGTCGCGCCCCTGACATATCAACGGCCTCATACTGTTGCCTACGGTGTTGTAGAATAGCACATCGTTCTTGGATAGATAGTCTCTAAAATTGATCATTGCATAACAGAATAAGCAAGTTGCGCTGCCTCAATATCGGGACGACAATATAGATGGAACACCGGCGCCGTGGTCAACAGCTTGTTGAGCAACACAAGCGTCTGCGACATACGCGATGGGTCGGTCGGGCGGAAAGTCTGTTGCAAGATGTGAGGGCAAGCCTCTACAGCAGATATTTTCTCTATCTTGTTTTCATCACCTCGCGACAAGATGCACAGAGCCTTGACAGGCACGGCAATATTGCTGCTAAGATGGTGCTTGCCGTCCCACGGCGTGCCGTAAGCTACAGACGGTGTGTCGACAGAGACTATGGGCTTGTCGTCGTTGACCATCACAGCCCTATCTCCCAGCATCTTGCGCCACAGCGCCGTATGGGTGCTTTTGCCTGTGCCGCTGCGGGCAAGGAAGAGATAGGCGCCGCCATCTACGGCAATAGTGCTGGCATGCATCAACAGCCGGCCATATTGCGGCAAGTGGTCGGCAATAGACCTGTACACCGCCGTGGTCTCAAGCACGGCATCGGGGAAGTCGTAGGGAGGAAGCCCCTCCATCTCGCGCTCTCGCCGGCTGTGCCGACGCTCTTCGTCGATGTCGCAAGGCGAGATACTGACAGCGATGTCCGGCACGGCATCATCGTCGCAACGATAGTCTCTACACATGCCATGCACCACACTATACATCGACTCTACAGACACCGTAAGACCGGCGAGCCTATAGCAGGCTAACATACCACCACGCCCTCCTGCACAAGGCTGTCGATAATCCTATCTACCGACGACACCAAGGTGTCGCGATCAACGTCGTACTCATTGAGCATGGTCTCTATTATCTTGTCGTGATCGGCACCCTCGCCTATCAGTTGCATAATGCGATAACCGGTAGCGTTGAGTTGCACCATGCCGTTAAACTGGCGAGCGTCGTCGCCCACGGCGGTAGCCACATAGACATCGCCTACTGGCTGAAAAACAAATTTATATTTTAATTTCATAACAAAACGATAAACTATCTGTAAAGCGCTGCACGCCACAATGCCAATATACTATTCCAAGCCAGCGACTCAAACAAAAACATCAAAAGCCCCACAGTATTGTTTTTTCATCTTACATATAGCCGTCTAACCTATTATTGACATTGCAAAGATACTAATAAATCAACACATATCATTTATTTTTTTACCATTCATGCCATCTCAACCGAGCATGCTTGCAGCAAACAACAAAACCACTGGGAACGATGCAGAAAAACATAAAAGCACTTTTGCATCATTCCCAGTGGCAAGTGTCAAGCATATATCCAGCCATTAGAAGTTGTCGAGATGGATCTCGAAATAGGCCTTCGGATGAGCACATGTGGGGCAGACCTCAGGAGCCTTGGTGCCTACTACAATATGACCGCAGTTGCGACACTCCCACACCTTCACCTCGCTCTTCTCGAACACCTGGGCGGTCTCAATATTCTTAAGCAGTGCACGATAGCGCTCTTCATGGCGTTTCTCAATAGCTGCCACAAGGCGGAACTTGTTGGCGAGCTCCTTGAAGCCCTCTTCTTCAGCTGTCTTGGCGAAGCCCTCGTACATGTCGGTCCACTCGTAGTTTTCGCCGTTGGCGGCATCGAGAAGATTTTCAGCGGTGGTGCCTACGCCGTCGTGCAGCTCCTTGTACCACATCTTGGCATGCTCTTTCTCGTTTTCGGCAGTCTGCTGAAAGATAGCGGCTATCTGCTCATAACCCTCTTTCTTTGCTGCTGAAGAGAAATAGGTGTACTTGTTGCGAGCCTGCGATTCGCCAGCAAAGGCGGCTTCGAGGTTCTTCTCGGTCTGCGTGCCTGCATATTTGTTTGCCATAATGTATATGTTTTTTTAAGATTGTATTATCGAAATGCAAAGATACGATATTTTTTTATTTTCTCGCCTCGGCAGAGTAAAAACATTCATTATATCAGACCTGCATGGCAACTTCCCACACTTACCCAACATCTTGATTTTCTGCCCACTGCTCGCATTGCTTAAGCACGATGTTCATAGCATCTTCGGCCTCTTCTGGCGGGTACTTGTACTGTTTCAGCAAACGCTTTACCAGTCGGCGCATATTGGCACGCTCCGACTCTCTGCGGTTCCAGTCAATAGTACGATTTTTTCTTAGCATGTCGGACAAGTCTTTTGTGAGAGCAACCAACTGCTCGTTTGAATAGAAGTCCTTTACAGCCTGCGGCCGTGTCAAGGCATCGTAAAAAGCCTTCTCTTCTTTGGAGAGTCCCAAGACATTGCCCTGCTGTTCAGCATCCATTATTTCCTGAGCCAGTTTCAGAAGCTCCTGTATAACCTCTTCGTTGGTCAGCAAGCCGTTTACATAACGGTTCAACGTCTCACTAAATATGTTGCTAAACAGCTCACCGGTAACAATATTTGAACGTATCATAGTACGGACACGGCCACGGAGCAAGTCTTCGAGCAATTTTGCCGCAAGATTCTTTTCCTTCATCTTCCTGACCTCTTCCATAAATTTTTCATCAAAGAGGGAGAACTCTGTCTGTTCGTTAAAGAGATTGACCACACCATCGCTGCTCACGCTTTGCTCTATCAGGGCCGCTATACGCTGGTTTATCTCTTTTTTTGTTACCTTGCCAGGGCTCTGGAGTCGGACTATCAAGATGCGTACCGCCTCCATAAAACTGACCTCGAAACGCTCTTCTTCTACAAGCAGCGAACGGCACAACGTTACCGCCTGACGGAGCAGGGAGGCGTTCTTGACAAAGTCCTTGCAGTCGTCGGCCTTGTTTGGCGCAACCATGAAATTGACGCCGCCCTTGATCAGTTGAGCACGTTCTGCCGGCGTCCCCTGCCAGAATTTGCTATAATCATAGCCATGAAAGAGGTCTCGACAGATCTCAAGTTTCTCCTTGAACTCTGAATATGCCTTCTCCTTGATGTCGTTGTTACCATAGTTGTCGCGGTCGCGCTTTGTGTAACGTTTCATGGCGTCCTTCAAAGCAGCCGCGATGCCCACATAATCGACAATCAAGCCGCCAGCCTTCTCTGGGAATACACGATTGACGCGCGCTATTGCCTGCATTAGATTGTGGTCTTTCATTGGTTTATAGACATACATCGTAGCCAACGACGGGACATCAAACCCCGTAAGCCACATGTCCACCACTATGGCTATCTTCATCGCGTCGTTCTCATCTTTGAACTTCTTGGCAAGCTCTTTTCTGTATGCCTTGCCGCCAACAATGTCCGCCCATTCCTCCGGGTCCTGGTTGCCGCTGGTCATAACCACCTTTACCTTCTCGGCCCACTCCGGCCGCAGTTCGAGTATACGCTTGTATATCTTCATCGCTATTGGGCGAGAGTAAGCCACAATCATGGCTTTGCCGCAGCATATATACTGGCGGTTGTCCTCATAATGAGCTATGATGTCTTGTACAAGGTCGTTGACGGTGGCATCGTTGCCAAGAAGGGCGTCCATGTGCGACATCTCTTTCTTGTTCTTATCAAGGTCTGTCTCCGACGCGCCTTCTTCTCTCAGCTTGTCGTACTCGGCATCAATCTGTGCAAGGACATCATCGTTGAGTTTCAACTTTATAACACGACTCTCATAATACACAGGCCGCGTTGCGCCGTCATTGACAGCCTGGGTCATATCATAGACATCAATATCGTCGCCGAAAACCTCTCTGGTGTCTCTATCCTTGTCTGATATTGGCGTACCGGTAAAACCAATATACGAGGCATGGGGCAGCGAGTTGCGTATCTTTCGTGCGGCACCGACATGCACATTGCCCTCGGTATCCACTTTCTCTTCCATGCCGTACTGTCCACGATGCGCCTCGTCGGTCATCACTATGATGTTCTGGCGGTCGGAGAGTGCGCCATCCCAGTCGTCGAACTTCTGCATGGTGGTGAAGATGATGCCGCCCGAATGACGATTTTTCAACAATGCCTTCAGTGAGGTGTCGTCCCCCTCTGCATTGCGACTTGTGCATTGCACGGCACGCTGACGGAGGAAGTCCACCGTGCGCGAAAACTGACCATACAGCTGCTCGTCGAGGTCGTTGCGGTCGGTTATAACCACAATAGTTGGATTTAAGGACTGCACCTTAGGATGGTGTGCCAGGAACACCATCGAGAGACTCTTGCCAGAGCCTTGCGTGTGCCAGAATACGCCAATCTTGCCATCGCCTTTCACGGCCTCCGCTGTTCTTTGTGCTGCTTTCTCCACGGCGTAGTACTGATGATAGCCAGCCAATATCTTGGCATAACTGTCTTCGCGGACATCGAAAAGGATATAGTTTTTCAGGAGGTTGAGCAATATCTGCGGGGCGAACACCAACTTGAAAGCTACGTCGTAGTCAGCCACCTCACCAGTAGGCTGCTTCCATTCCATGTAGCGGTCTTCCTTGGCTGTTACCGTACCTATCTTGGTCAGGGCCATATCGCTCATGACGTTGAAGGCATTGTAGACGAAGAGCGAAGGTATGAACTTCTGGTAATTGCGGAGCTGCAGGTAAGCCTCGCTGGCATCCGTTTCTTCTCTCGACGGAGACTTCAGCTCAACGACTACCAAAGGCAGACCATTGACAAACACCACAATATCGGGGCGCTTTGTGTCGAGATCTTGAACGGTGTACTGGTTTACCACGAGGAAGTCGTTGCGTTCTGGATGCTCGTAGTCTATCAGATTCACCACCCTTGTCTTCTGCTCATACTGGCGCTCCACTCGCTCGTTCCCACGACCATAGAGCGCCATCGACTCCGACACCATGCTGCGACCGTCATCGTCAGCACCTGTCGTCAGGGGCAGCTGCTGGCTGAACGTTACTTCCACGCCATACTGCATCATCTGGGTGAACTTGAAGTTGCACTCGTAGAGCGAAGAGCCTTCTATCTGATGCAGCTTCTTGATGGCATCGTCAATGACTGAGATAGGCAACGTGGGATTGATGCGTTGCAAAGACTCTTGCAGCACATCTTCGAGGAGCGGATTGTTGTAGTCACGCTTTATGTCAGGTCCGTATTGGTAACGGAACTGCTTACCTTCAAGGTTTTGGAACAACTCTATGAGAGCCTGTTCGTATGTGTCTTCGGTAAACATGGGTTTCTGTTTTTTTTATAGAATTTCTAGATATTCTAGAACTTCTAGACATTCTAGGGCTTCTAGAAATCATAGGGCTTCTATAGCTTTTCCTTAAGTTTTTTTATCTCATCCTGCTGGTCGTAGTAAGCTTTGAGGGCGCGTTGCTTTAGGCTTTCGTGGGCGGCTTGCCATTTAGCGGCTTCTGATTGCCATTTCTGCGCTTCGGTCTGCCATTTAGCGGCCTCTTGCAGAGCCTCTTGCAGCTGCTGTTGCAAGACAGGCAGCTGCTGCTCGAGTTGCTTGAGGCGCTCGTCATGCTGCTGGCGATAGCCGGTACGGGCGCGATACATTCTTTCCTTTATCCCGCCTTCAGTGATAAACTCATGCTCCAGTTTCTCCAAAAAAGACATCATCATCTTGTCGGTCATGTGGCAGAGGGTGAGGCCGTAGTTGCAGAACTCCTCGTCCGTCCATTGCTGAAAGAAAGGCTCGTAGTCTGCGAGCTTGTTGTGTGTACGGCAATAGGCGAGCATGGCATCGTAGCGGGCTGTGTTACGGTCGAAATAACGCTGTGGGGCCATGTCGGTAGGATTGCCGAAGAACATCAGATTGCGTGATTTGATATAGTCTTCAAAGTCTTCGCGGAGCTCTTGCAGCGAAGAGCGCGCCACGTTGAGAAGCTTCAGTTGCATTTCTGTTGATGTAACTCCATCGGAGAGGCCTTCCACGATGTTCTGTTTGCATGAACGAGCAGCCTGTATCACCTGGTCGCGTGTGCGGTCTTTATAAAGATGTATAAAGCGGTCACAGAAAACGAATGCCAGCTGATATATCACATCCGATTTCTGGTAGAAGAACAGCTCCCGCCATTGCGTCTGTACCTTCAGCACCTTCTCTGCTTTCTTGTCATTTTCCATCTTGACTTATAGTTTGATTTGACCAGACATGAGTTTGGGGAGGAGGGTGTCGCGGAGGGTGGAGAGACGGAAGGATTCGTTTTGTAATTTTGTCAGTAAATCCTGATTTGGGCAGATAGATTCAACAAATGAATCAATACTTTTTTTAGGAGGAATAACAACCTGATAATCTCGTAGATCCCCAATAAATATACATTGTTGAACAGCTCCATGCCCTAAGTGGATAATCTTTCGTATTTGTGATTTGAGACAATGGAATAACCATAAACCATGCGTCTTGATACTATCTGCTTTGAGAATAGCGACACTTCGCTGAAATTCAAAATTGTTGGATTCCTCATTCAGATAACAAAGTTCTCCCAATGTTCCGACGGAAGTTAATAAAATATCAGATTTTGAAAGTTTAGTTCTCTTTCTAAGAATGTCAAATGTGTATTTACTTATGTGTCTTTCATTATCTGATATATTGATTACTCCACTCTTTATATTCTTTGCACTCAAGAGTAAATAGGATGAATTATTATCATTCAGTACAGTATTGTGAACACCATCAGTTATTTGTATACATAGTTCTCCCAGTGTTCCCACTCTCCACCCTTCAGGAATCATTCCGAGTTCTGACTCTACGAATTTACCATCTTTGAATGGAGCAAAGTCAATGAACCAATGCTTGAAGAGTGCCTGAGCCTGTGCCTCTAAGTTCTCACAGATACGACGATTTATGGCAATTTTGTCGTCGAGGGAGGAGAGGATGGAGGCTATGCGATTTTGAGTAGCCAATGAAGGCAAAGTTATTGTTTGCTTTCCGATTAAGCCTACACCAATTCCTGGTTGTGCAGATTGCCCAGAGAGCCTTCCAAGCTTTAATGAGGCTAAAACACAAGAAAGATAATATGCATTGTGCTCATCAGTTGGAACAGCAACTACTGCATGTTCTGTCATATAAGCTTTTCCAGAAAAATAACGTACATTACCACAAGAAGCACCTTGTCTTCCAATTATGGCACATTCGCCGTCAAAATTATAATTGTCGGTAAATCCTCTTAAACCGTTACCTCCATATACAGGATATTTATCTGTCTCCTTAATATGGGAGGCGTTTATGGACTTACCACTACTCAATCTTGAACAGACATCACCAATAGTATATTCTTTCCACTCGCTCATACCCCCGTCTCCTTTCCATTAAGCATTTCATACTCCTGTACCCACTCGGATAGTTTCTTCTGAAGGACATCCTTTTCGGGCAGACATAGGGCGTACTGCTGAGCATAGATGTTGGCCTCCTTGTGGGCTTCAATCTCATAGAAACTGCGTGCCTGTGGGTTCACTTCACGCATTAGAATCAGATAATGACTCCACGAGAGTTTGAACTCATGAATTTCGCAAACAGTGTTGACGATTTCCTTGTTTTCTGATTTCGTAAACAACGTTGACGGTTTCTGATAAACCGAAAAGAACTTACGGCAGTTGGTTAGAGTTTCCACAGACCATCCGTCACCATATCGCTCGGTTAGCCTTGCTGACAGCCGCTTCAATACGCCTTTGCCATACTCTGCACGAGTATTGCCTCCTTGTTCATATTCCACTATATACTGCCCCACACCATAGTAAGTATATACCATGGCGGTATTGATGGCCTTAGCCACCTGCTTGCGACCCTCTTCGATAAGTGAAGACACTCGTAAGAAGAGATCTTCTTCATTCAACGATACAATATTATTTTGAGTCGTCTTATTCTTCTGCTTCATACTCACCCCTCCTTTTCGTTAAATCCAATCTCGGCGAGTTTCTCAGCACTTTCATTCTGTTGGAGACGGAAGATTTCCTTCTCGCGTTCTATCTCCTTGCGAAGTTCTTCCTTCGTAGGCATATAGAGCATATATTTTGACTGGAACAGATGGTCGTTGTCGCTGAGCTCTGAGTAGCGGGCGATGTCTGCATCGGTATCAGCACAGAGTATGATGCCGAAGGTTGGATTGTGCCCCTCAGGACGATATTTCTCGTCGAACATCTTGCGATACATGTTCATCTGACCAACATCCTCAAACGAGATTTTGTCAATCTTCAAGTCGATGAGCACAAAGCAACGAAGAATGTAGTTGTAGAACACAAGGTCTACGTAGTAGTCGTTCTTCTCCGTAGAGATGTGCATCTGACGGTCGACAAGCGCATATCCTTTCCCCATTTCCATAAGGAACTTTTCGATGTGCTTGATGATGGCGTCTTCAAGGTCTCGTTCAGAGAAGTCCCGTTTGGAACTGAGCCCAAGGAACTCTGCTACAACTGGACTTTTTATGAAATCTAACTTGTTGTCTTCCGTATTGGCAACAGCTTTGACATCAACCACTTCTGCACTCTTGTCTGCCTGATTGGCAAGCAGACGATGGTAATACTGAGTGTTTATGTTTCGTTCCAACTCGCGTGTACTCCACAGTTGTGTTGCAGCTTCATTCATATACCATAGTCGCACCTTGTCGTCAGGCACTCGCAGCAGATGTCGAAAATGAGTCCACGTAAGATTTGGTACGCGCGAGTACCAAATCTGTATGTCGCTGAAATACAGATAGAACTGGCGATAGTGACGAAGGTTTCTTTCAGAGAAACTATCGCCATATTCCTTTAGTTCTGCAGCAATATACTTCAGCAACTTCGTGCCATATTCAGCTCTTGATTCGCCTTGCTGTTCTTCCTCCACAATTCTACAGCCTACATTCCAGTAGGTAGCAATCATTGAGGCATTGACAGCAGCATACGCCTGCTGCCTTCCTTTTTCGATAATATTGCGGATGTCGCCAACAAGAGCATTATTTTGACTCATTACGTTCTTTTCCATACTCACCCCTCCTTCACATTAAATCCAAGACCTGCCAGCTTCTCACGAATGCCAGCCTCCAGTCGGTGACTCTCGACAAAGAGTTCACCCAGTTCAGAGGTGAGTCGTGCCATCTTTTCCTCGAATGGCTCTGCATCCTCTTCTTCATCGGCAATACCTACATAACGACCAGGGGTGAGGATCCAATTTTGCTGCCCTATATCTTCGAGGGTAGCCACACGGCAGAAGCCTTTGACATCTTCAAGGGTGCCAGCCTCGTAAGCACGGAAGGCGGCAGCGATACGCTGCACGTCGCATTGCTCGGCAGGGAGCGCGGCCCAAGGCTTGTCTTGCTTCTTAACAGTGTCGTAGCGGACAAGGTCGTCGGAGAGCTCGCGGTGGGTGCGGTCCACCATCATGCCCATCTCGCGTGCATCGATGAATAGCACCTTGCCGGGATTCTTCTTCTTGCGGTTGAAAAACCACACGCATACAGGTATCGACACGTTGTAGAAGAGCTGGTTGGGCATGGCGACAACGCCCTCTACGAGGTCTGCCTCGATAAGACGCCGGCGTATGTCGCCCTCGCCGCCAGAGGTGGTGGTCAACGAGCCGTTGGCAAGCACCAGCCCTATGCGCCCTGTTGGCGAGAGATGATGCACCATGTGCTGAATCCATGCGTAGTTGGCGTTGCCCTCTGGCGGCACACCATACTTCCAGCGCACATCATCGGCGAGGCGGTTTGCACCCCAATCGCTCATGTTGAACGGCGGATTAGCCATGATGAAGTCGAACTTCTTGGTGGCATGCTTGTCGTCGCCGAACGAGTCGCCCCAGCTGTCGCCAAGGTCTGCCTCCAAGCCACGGATAGCAAGGTTCATGTGCGCCATCTTCCATGTATTGGCGTTGAACTCCTGACCGTAGATAGTTACGTTGCGGAGGTTGCCCTGATGCTGCTGAATAAACCTGGCACTCTGCACGAACATACCGCCAGAGCCGCAGGCGGGGTCATACACGCGGCCCTCGAAAGGCTGAAGCACCTCGACGATGGTGCGCACGATACACGAAGGCGTGTAGAACTCACCCCCAGACTGTTGTGTCTCGGCGGCAAAATTCTGCAAGCAGTATTCATATACACGTCCGAAGAGGTCAATACCTTCGCCCTGTGCGTGCATATCCATGTTATCAAAGATTTCAACCACTTCACCCAAACGAATCTTGTCAATCTCAGGGCGAGAGTAGTTGTTTGGCATAACCTTCTTCAATCGAGGATTCTCTTTGCCAATCTCTTCGAGAGCATGGTCGATGACCTGACCAATCTGAGGGTCATGTGCCTTGCTTGCTATATTCTGCCAACGTGCATCCTGAGGCACCCAGAACACATGTTCTGCTATATATTCGTCGCGGTCTTCCTCGAAGCCATCGCCTTCGGCGACAAGTTCGTTATATCGTTTCTCGAAACAATCGCTGATATATTTGAGAAATACAAGGCCAAGCACCACATTCTGATATTCCGAGGCGGTGAGATTGCCACGGAGCTTGTTTGCACTGTCCCATATACGGTCTTCGATAGACTTTTCTTTTACAACTTTTGTTTTCTTTGTCATAAATTTATCCTCCTAAAGGTGATACCTTAGGCTTTATTTTATTTTTTACAGTAATAATATTTATTGGTGAGCTATTAGCCAGCGTATCGAAGGTTGTAGACCTTTACATATACTGCGCTATGAGGCTCTTGAGCTCTTCGAGAGGTCTGGCGCCGCTATCACGCCAGAGGAGCTCGCCATTTTGGAAAAGCATCAAGGTGGGGACGGACTGCACGCCGTACTGCATTGTTAGCGCCTCGTTCTTGTCGATGTCTATCTTGATGATTCTGACGCTATCGCCAAGGTCAGCCTTGAGCTGCTCCAACACGGGGTGCATCATCTTGCAAGGTCCGCACCATGTGGCGAAGAAATCTACGAGTGTCAGTGTGTCGCCATTGACTATTTCACTAAAGTTTTCCATAATGCTATGTTTTTTTTGATAATACAAAGATACAACTTTATTTTGATACCGCAAGCAACACCCATCATCTCAACTCACCTTTTGGTAAGCCGTGCTTACCATCTTCTCGGTGAACAATCCTGTAACATCACACATTCAACATCATTACCTACACAACCTTCATACACAAAGCATCAGCAATTTACCAGACCATTTTTCATCCTTAAATTAAAGCAAGCACCATTTATGCAATGACATCAAATCAATATCCGTTAGAATTTTCCACACATAAATGTCAAAAGAATTAATAAATTTATGTTCAACTATTTTTAACTATTCTTCCCATCATTATTATTTTTTGTGTTTTGCAGAACACACTGTCTCCGACTACTCTAACTAATAAAATCGCCCGTTTATACATACTGTTTTCCATTCTCGACATAAAGAAAACTTCATTTCACCTCCATCCTTGACATATTAAAATCAGTCTATTTTTTTACATATTTACAGAATTTTTTTTTCGCATTTGTGCGAATGGAAAATTTTATATATTTTTGCAAAAAATTTAACAATTTAACAATATGCAATTAGCGAACATTCCACAAAATCACATTCCTGAAGAAAGAACCGTCGGAGAAATTATTGATACGAGGTTAATGGAATTAAGCATGAAACAAGCAGAATTAGCAGAAATAACTGGTATAACAAAATCAATTATCTGCGATGTAATAAAAGGCAACCGTTCAATAACCGCGGAAATGGCTGTTCTCATCGAATGTGCAATACAGATACCAGCCTTCTACTTAATGCAAGTTCAGGCGAAGCATGATATTGATATTGCAACTAATAGCCAACGTATCCAAAATATGATGTCATCAATATACGACTGGAACTCAATAAAGGAACTTTTGCCATTAGCAACACTCAAAAAATTAGGAAAAATCGAAGGAAATGTTCAGAAAAATGTTCAAAACGTATTCCAAATGTTCCATATAAATTCCTCAGAAGAACTTTATTCGAAAAAATCCACTGAACAAGAAACATATCTAAGACGTTCAGACAAAGTTAATTTTGACAATGACACCTTATTTACATGGAAACATTATTGTTTCGATGAAGCAAGCAAAGTAAAAATAGACAAAACATTCGAAAAAGAAAAAATAAAAACGCTCGTTCAAAACATCTCTCAAATATTTTACGAGAACATAAACACATACACTCGCATAAAGGATGCTTTCCTCAATGTTGGCATTCGCCTATTGTATATAGAAAAGGTAGGACAACTTCCTGTTGACGGGATGTCATTTTGGAGAGATGAAAATCCAACAGTTATTCTCACTCGCAGAATGAAAAATATAGACAGCTTCGCATTCTCCACCATGCATGAATTAGGGCATATAAAATATCATCTCAAACAAAGTGGAGAAACATTTATTAATTTTGACATTGCAGAACGGAATAAATTTGAAATAGAAGCCGATACATTTGCACAAAATGCATTTATTAACAGAGAAGAATGGAATAGGTTCCTTGAGACTCTGAAGGGAGTTAATCCATTTGCCGTTCATCCAAAAATTCGAATACTTGCAGAAAGTAAAAAAATAAATCCACAAATACTCTTTGGCAGATATATGCATGACACCAATCAATATCGTCTAAAACGAGTATTCGATACAGAAATTAGATAACCAAATATTAACATTATGAATGCATAATAGCTTATAGACAAAAAAAATCATGACATGAGAAGCAACACGAAAATTAGAGTATTTACTTCATTGATGGGAAGATCTTCTCACAATAATCTGGTAAGAAACCCGAATAAACCTGTGAAGATACATGTTTTTGCTAAATACAAGTATTTTATTTCGAAATTCCCTTTTTAACAATTATTTTTCGCCTAAATTAAAAGAAACAAGCCGATGATACAATTAAATCTATTTTCACACTTTGAAGATACTTCTAATGACAAAAAAATACAAAGCCTAAATGATATTGAAAATAATTCTATTTTCGGTCTAAGATATTGTTTTGATGCAATACGTTCCGGTAAATATGGCATACCTAAAATCAAAGCATACCATGATACCATACCGGAAAATTTTGTAACATATAGCGATCACTCAACATCAAAAGATTTTTCATGTGGAATTGTCAGTTATGATGAAGATAAAGTGATAGAACGTATCTGGAAAAAACCAGATAAATATATCCCATTTTTTTCAAAATTTCAATGTGTCGGTGAACCCGATTTATCATTAAAAGTAAAATATCCACTTGCCATACAAATAAGCAATACCTTTAAGAATCACGCACTTGCTTTTCACATGCAAGAGCATGGGATAAAAATATTACCTTCAATGTCTTGGAGTTCTACAGAATCATATGAATTCTGTTTTGACGGACATGAAAAAGGTGGTGCTGTAATCGTATCGACCATAGGAACATTAAGAGACGAACGTTCAAGTATGTATTTTAAACTTGGTTTTCAAGAAATGTTGAAGCACATATCACCTGATGCAGTTGTTCTTTACGGCGACACAAATGACAGACTAAATGAATGGATGCCAAGGCAATTGCATATTATTAATGTAAAACATAATCGTTTTAAGAGAGCCAGAAATCATGGGAGCAAGAGGAGCATTTGACCCCAATTATGGGAAAACAGGAGGAATTCCTATTGAAAAAAGAAATTATTCTTGCATAGGAACCTTAAATGGAATTAAAATCATTCAATGTGATATCGCAAAAAACAACCCGACAACTACATATTCTAATATTGCGAATACTACATACTATTCGTATTCTAAAGAGAATAAAAGAATTGAACATATATACTATTTTAAAAATCACAAACTTGTAAAAAGTGTTGATTTTAAAAAGAATGAAAATCCTCATACCCATTATTGGAATAGTAGTCAAGTTGGACGAAAAAAACATGATGATCATAACACTCATCCCCTAAGCGATAAAGACAAAAGACTTATACATGAGGCACAAAAATATAATCAAAGCATAGAAAGAAATGAATAAAAAAATTATCAAAGAACATTTTTGGAACACTGGTGTTGATGGCGATGTTAGACTTACAACTGACGACATAGGTTGGCCAGATATGCTAAAACAAGAAGCTTTATCTGATTATCCAGAAACAATCTTCAGGCATTGCATAGAAATAGTCGGCTTTAATCTTTTATTTTATTGGACCAAAGATGAAAATTTCTACACCATAGAAACAGAGAAAGACCCAATAGAAATAAGACGAATTTTTCAAGATCCTGAATGGGATGGGGAATGTGAATTTATGAAAGCTGGTATAGACAAAGCTGGTCCAAATACAGCTTCAGCCGGTCAAATATTAGCGACTTTTAAAGATCCTACCAAGATTTGGTCAGAATTAAAGATTGATGGAATCCCTATTCAACAAGTATTAGAAGAGTCCGCAATACTGACTTGGGATTAATATATTTCGACAGCAATTTATCTGTCATTTGTGTTGTCCTTTTATTGGTATAAAACCCCATCAAGTATTTTTTAGGAGTTGTCCCATTCCACTGAGTCCTTCTCTGCTTTATCAGTGATACAAAAAAATCCCAATTAGACAAAACATCTGAAAACACAGATTAATTTCGTCAATGCACCAATACCCTACATCCCTGCCCCGCCATAGCATTTCAATCCATGCTAAGCGGCAACACCCATCAGTTCAACTCACCTTTTGGTAAGCACTTCTTACCATCTTCTCGGTTATTGTGATTTTTTTACCACCCATATCGTTGGCCTCATACATTATGTCCATAAGTATCTTTTCAATCACGCTGCGCAGCCCGCGCGCGCCGGTCTTGTTTTCCATAACAATATCCGCAACAGCCGCGATGGCGTTATCGTTGAAATCCAAAGTTATGTTGTCGAAATCGAGAAGCTTCTTATATTGTTTCAACATACTGTTTTTAGGCTCTTTGATAATCCTGACCAGGTCTTTCTTGGTCAAGGGGTTGGTATGGGAAAACGGCCGACAAGTTCGGGTATCATGCCAAACGCGCGGAAGTCAGCCGGCGTAACGTATGCGAGGGAGTCGCTGACCTTGCCGTTGTCGGTAGTAAAATTGTTGAAACCTATAGTTTTTTTAGTCAGACGCTTTGCTATCAGACGCTCCATACCTTCAAAAGCGCCGAGCCCTATAAACAGGATATTGGTCGTATCGACGTATGTTAGCGGCACCGTAGGGTTTAATCTACCGCCATTAGGCATATCGCCGACGACGGTAGACTCTAATATCTTGAGCATACCCTGTTGACAGTCCTCGCCAGAGACGTCGCGGGTGATAGAGACATTCTCGCCTTTGCGGGCAATCTTGTCAATCTCATCGATAACGCAAATGCCAATCTGGGTGCGCTTGACACTATGGTTGGCAGCCTTGAGCAGTCCTGTAATCATACTTTCAACATCGTTGCCGACATAACCGGCGGCCGTCATACCTGTAGCATCGGCGATGTAGTACGGTACGTTGAGGAGATTGGCAATCATCTTGAGCATAAACGTGTTGTGGTTTAGTATGCCGTTGGTATAATACCTATGGTCGCTTTCATCGGCAAGCTCGAAATCATACATATTCTCATACACGCCACAGTTTTCACACTCAACAATCTCATCGACGCCGTCCTCGGTCATTATAAGGTCGCCTACAGCCAAGTCTTTGACAAAGACCTCGTCGAGGCTGTCGGTAAAGACGATGTGATCGTCGGCACATTCCAGCATCAAGCCGTTTTTCGTCTTTATAGAATACTTCAAGTACGGCACCGTTTTATGCAACGACACAGTGTCGACAAATCCGCTATCGGTCAGGATCTCCCACCCATCAGTGTCAAAGGTGTCAACAAATTTACGCTCAACTAATTCAGATTTTCTTTTTTCAATCATTTCTTTTGTATATATATTCAACCTTTATTTGCAATTCAATGTAGTTTTGATAGCAATGTTAAGACAGTGATGCTTTTAGGCGCATACGACTCCATCATTATTTGACAAGCCTCTTTAATGGATTGACCTCTACTAATAGTATCATCTATGATTAATGTATCTTGTCCGTTAATTTTGTTTGCAGACTCAGCACACCACCAGATGCTTCGCTTTTTTACTACAAGACCAAAAACGTTAGCCATTTTTTCCTTGCACCTGATGAGCACTCTTTATTTGCATCAGGGCTATGAAGTCGTTGATGGAGATTTTGACAATCTCGCCGCTATCTTTTTTTCGCAATGTTACGCATGTGTCGCCTGAGACGCACTTGCCCGTACCCGTATTGCCGCACATGAGGATGTTTCCTTTTTCTATCGTAACGTTGTCAAACTCATCTGTGCGATTGTCTATGACACCATAGTTGGATAGCACTCGCTTGTAGTGGTTGTAGACTGCGACAGACAGGACTTTTTTCGCCTGGTCCTGACCAACGACGTAGTCGTCAAGGTATTTGACAATATCCTTCGGCTTGTATCTTTCAAGCTTTTCCTTGAGCGGATTGAGTATTTCGGATAGTTCACGTTCATCTCTCTCCTTCTCTCTTCTTTTGCCTTCTTCCACTAAGCTGTCCCAACTTGTACGTTCTTTTCTTGTTGCCATAATTGTTTATAAATTTATAAATGAATATTTTGAAATCAGTTCGTATCTAAGCGACGTATAAACGCATTCTCTTTATACCTCTATAGCAGAGAGCCTGTTTTGATTATAGCTCTAAAATTCTCCATCATTGTTTTTTATTTTCGATAATGCGAATGTATGATTTTTTTTGAAATAATAAAATACATGAAGAAAAAACCGCAAATATTTTGCGACGAGCGGGCAGGTCGTGTCGCAAGCTGTAGCTATGCAACTTTCAACCCAATAGAAAAAAAACGGATTGCATTGGTGCAGCATGCCACGTCTTAACAAGGGCATACATATACACAAGACAAGTAAACGAATAAAAAAAGATGTTGCAAACTACTTGCAACATCCTTTTTTGATGTGCCCGGGACAGGACTTGAACCTGCACTCCTTGCGAAATACGCACCTGAAACGTACGCGTCTACCAATTCCGCCACCCGGGCTGTTTTAGTCAAAAATAAAGAGCACTTTCATGCTCTATTATTTTCACCTTGTATGGTGCCCAGGACAAGACTTGAACTTGCACGCCGTTATCGGCACTACCCCCTCAAAGTAGCGTGTATACCAATTTCACCACCTGGGCTTCTTCCTCTCGAAAGCGGGTGCAAAGATACAGCATTTTTTTATACCAGCAAAATATTTTTTTCTTTTTTTCTTTTACCGTCTAACAACATACATATTTTCAGACCTATAAGCATAGATATTTTTTTTCTTCATACCGTATTGTCGCACGTCGTATTGCAGATAAAAAAGAGAGAAAAATCTTTTTAGCTCCGTTTTCTCGCATCATTGCAATATACTACGAGGGCTGCGACAATAACCGCAGCCCCCGTATACAAGCTACAAGCATACATTCAAAGACTAATCGTCCTCTTCCTCGCTGTCTTCTTCGCCATCCTCGCTGTCGGTAGCCGAAGAGCCGTCGGTCTGACCGAAGCGGAGCAAGAAGTTGGCCACGTCGTTCTTGCTGCTGCCTACACGATAGTGGAAGGTGCCAGTCTTGTCGGAGACCTGACGCTGGTCGGCGCTGAGACCCTTGATCATATCGACCCACTCGCCCACGGAGGAATAGATGGTGAGCTGCTGTGTGTTGGCCTCATAGTTAAAGTAGTACCAGTGGTCGGAGGCCACCTGTATGTAGAGCGTGAGGTTGGTGGTGGTGCCACGCTTGAAGATCTGAGCCTTGACACGAGTGTCGAGGTTGAGCTGCTTCTTGCCCACCATCATGAGAGGTGTAACGCCATCGTAGTAGTAGCCCAAAGTGGAGGAGTACTTCCAGTTGATACGACCAAAGAGGAGCGTCTGGTCGAACTGCTTGGGCTTCTTGTTCATAGCACCGGTAGAGACATAGTCGGTGTAAGCCTCGTTGCCCTTCTCGTCGCCCATATAGTAGACCATGGCGTCGTGCAAGAGGTCGTTGTCGGGGTTGGATGGCGAGAGGCGTAGGTCGTCGGCGATAAGCTGAGCCATATATTCTATAACCTTGTCCTGCATTGGGAAGGTAACGCCGAAGAGGGTATTGACGGCGGTGCCTTCAATGTCCTTGGGGTCGAGCTTGGCGTTGCCATAGGCAAAGTTGCCGCCCACGCCCTGACGTATGCCAAGACGTACAGGACCTTCGCCGCTGACGGCACATGTCTGCGTGTTGAGAGTGAGCAGACGGCCCACGATGGCGAGGTCTTCGAGTTTCTCGCGCGAGGCTATGCGATAGACCTGCTCCTTGCTGTCGTATTCAAGGTAGCCAAAAGAGGTAACAATCTCGTTGTCGACGGCGCGTTCGGAGGTGAGGAAGGCGTTGCGAGGCTCAAGGCTGTTGGGGTCGTAGAGTATGGCAGCGGTGATACGCTCACCCTTCCAGTCGACAGGTATCTCTGGCACCTCGACCTGCACGTCCTTGGGGTCGATATAGCCATTGAAGGCGAGGAGACCCATCTTGTCGGCAGGTAGGCAGTTGTGGATAAGGCGCACGCCGCCTTCCATAAAATAGGCGTTGGTGTCAGCCTCGACACGCACCTTGCCGGCAAAGCCGAGAGCCTTGTTGAGAGTGAAGTTGGCATCGTCGGCGATGAAGCCCTGACCAATGGTTACACCCTCTTTGTTGGGAGCTATAGACTCCATAAAGATAGGCTGGTGCTTCTCGTCCTCGTCGATATAGTCGATATAGCCCTTGCCCGAATAGGCGTTGCGGCCGGTAACGATGACATCGGCGTCGTAGAACTGGTGGAACTTGTTGTCGCGCGAGGCTACAATCTTGGATTTCTGCAAGAGTTTCATATCAGCATTGCGCGAGATATGCAGCGAGTCGCCAGAGGGAGCGATAGCCGCATCGGCGACATTGACAAGGAAGACCTGCTGGCAGCTCAGCTCGGCATGGTCATACTTGAAGATAGCGTGGACGCTGTTGAACTCGAGGTTGTCCTGCTTGGGGTGCATAGATACAAAGCGAGCGCCTGGCATCTCCTTGCCCACACGGTCGACGACATCGACCGACTCGAGACCCTGGGAGTCGTTGCTCTTGCTGTTCTGGAGGTCGAGGGTCTGGTTGTCCATGCCCCACGAGAACTTGTCAACGAAGGCCTTGTACTGCAGCACAGGCAGCTTAGTCTCGCTGATGGGGTCGTTGGCGACGAAGTCGGCACGGCGAGCCTTAAAGTCAACATGCGCCTGCATATTGTCGGCTTGGAAAGCCACCTTGTTGTAGAGCTTGCTCTGCAAGACAAACTTGCTGACCTGGGCATCCATCTCGGTGGTAGAGAGGTCGAAGCGCAGAGAAGAGAGGAGGCCTTCGTCGTTGTTGAGATGAGCGTCGCCAGAGGCGATAGCCCCCTCAGGACGGAGAGCCACATAGCCATCGAGATAGGTAGCGCCGTGGTACATGATAAACGGCGTGCCGCCCTTGGGCTGGGCAATATTCATAGAGTCCATGTAAGGATACCAGCGCTCGAAGGTGCGGCCGTTCTGAATATCGGGGAAGCCCCCCTCCTCGCGCACATAGAAGGTGTCGGTGATGGCAAACATGGAATCGGGGAGGAACAAGATGTCGTTGCTCTTAGACACCGAGGTGAGGTAGTCGACCTGTCCGCGACCGCGCAAGCCCTTATAGCTGAGGTCGATGGTGTTGTGATAGGTGCCCTTGCCACCGTAGGCGGGGAAGCCCTCCTTGGGGGTCTGACGCACAAAGCCGAGCGAATAGTCGGGCTGCACCTTGAGAGGCTCCTCGAAATCGGGGAAGATACCCGCCGAAGTCAGCTTGCCGCCAAACTGCACACTGTCGGTGGCAAAATTGACAAGGTTTTTGACAGTGAAAGGATAGAGGGTGAAATAGAACTTGTCGCGTCGGTAGAGGCCATGCTGCACCACAGGGGCATCGTAGTAAACAAAGCTGTTCTCCTTGCTCTCGAGGATGGGGAAGTCCTTGGTGCGCTTGAGGCCGTTGTGGTTGTCCGGCTCGTCGATCTGTATGGTGGCCACCAGTTGATGCAGCGGAGTACGCACCAGCTGCTCCTTGTTGGGGTCGGTAAACATCTTGACATAGAAGAACATGGAGTCTACTTTGGGCATGTCGAGGTTGAACTTCTCGTAGGAGAAGTCGGCATCGGTAACAAACATCACAAAACGGCCTGCATCGACACGTCCAGAGAAGCTGATGTCGCGGTTTTTATGCACCACAATCTTGCCCTTGTAGGGGCGTATGGCTACAGCCTGGCTGTCGCTGACGACAAACTTGCTGATACCCTCGATATTGAGGTCGAGACTTTCGAGCGAGAGGACAGCGTTGACACCCTTGGTGGCAGACTCGAGGGTGATGGCGTCGTAGTCGTGGTTGGGAGTGCGAGTCTCCGACTTGACATAATCCTTGAGCTTGGGCTTGGCGGTAACATTGCCTGTGGCCTCGTTGAAGGAGACCAAGCCATAGTGCGCCAGCTCATGGATGAGCTTCTTGGACTGGGCGAGGTCGAAATGAGTGTCGTGGGCAAAGTCCTCGATGAAAAACTCGCCAAGAAAGCCGCGCTTCTTGGTGTACTTATACACCAGCATGGCAGGGCTTATCTCGCCAAGTCCTTGCAGGTTGCGAGCCTTGACATCGGAGAAGTAGTTGCAGCTCTCGAAGGTGCAGAACGACTCGTCGCCCGGCGTGCCTACCGACGAAAGGATGAGCTTGTCGTCGTCGAGCTTATAAGAGATATTCTCGCAGAAGATGTCGAGGCTATGGTAGCTGTCGTTGTACGGACTATAGAAGTTGCGCTGAGGCATGTTGACGATATTGAGCGTGCGGTCGGTGGTCTGATAGGTGATAGCCACACCGTCGTTGGTGATAGAGTCCTTGCCAAGACGAATTACAACGGCGGCCTGTTCAGAGACCAGCTTGCTATGAGTAATGTTGAACTTGGCGGCCTGCACGAGGATGAACGGCTTGCTGTTGCGATAGAACACCAGCGTGCCGGGATTTTCGCTGTCGTTGGTAACCATCTTGCCGCCATTCATCATAAAGCAGCCCTGATAGTCGACGCCAGGCACTATGTCTTTGATCTTGAAATCGCGCTGATAGGAGCGGAACTTGGGGAAGCCATACTTGGCAGGCTCCATCTTGGTAGACATAGACTCCTCTACACGGCCCATGATAGGCGACTTGAAATAGCTGGAGTTGGTAAACTTCACGCTGTCGGCAGTGAATTTGGCATACTTGGTGTTGGCCTTGTAGTTGCCAAGCGACGCCCAGCACGACGATGCCGGCAAGCCGGTACGCTCCCATGTGAGACGGCCGCCCTTGCCTGTCCATGTGTTAGACGGGAAATGGAACACGCCAGTGGTGCCATATATCACGCCGTTGTCGTTGCGGCTGCCATAGTACAGCTCCATATTCTTGTCGAAGACCACCTGCACCTCGTCGTCGTTCCACCGCAAGGCAAAGCTGCAGCCAGCCTGAGCCTGCCACAGCGCCGACTGGGTGCTGTTGAGCGTGCGATCCTTGGCAAGTTGCTCGGTAAACTCGGCAAACTCAAATAGTTTCTTGCCCGATTTGCTCTTCTCCATAAGATTGTCGGCACAGTCGAGCCAGCCGCTCATATTCTGCTTGCCCACAGGATTCTGCATAAACGCAGCAGCCTGCGACAAGAAGTCCGACATGTCGCCTTTCTTGGCCTTGCCCTTTACCAAGAGGCTGCAGACATCGGCAAAACGACCTTTAGCAGCCTGATCGAGAGAGGAATACACCGTCTCGAAAGACTTAAGCACATTGGCATACTCAGCCTCCTTGTCGGGCACCTTGCCCGTGATGAGATACTCTTTGAGCTGACCAGGCAGCCCCTCGGCAGTAAACTTGATTTCAGTCTTTTGCTTTTGCGCCACCAGCGTAAAACTGAAGACAACAAGCAGCAAGACCAACAATGCTCTTTTCATATTGATGTATTTTAGATTAATTATCGACACATAAAAACAGCCACCACCCCACTTTGAGGGCAGAAACCGCATGGCAAAAGTAGAACAAAAAAGGCAATGGCAGACCTACTTGAACAAAAATATACAAACAACAGATAGTGAATAATCCCATCCTCTCATTTATTAAGAATAAAAAAACACTATCTACAAACAGAAAATAACGTATCTTTGCAAAGTTTAATAACACCACCGTTACATGCTCCTATTCTACACCCCCGACCTCCATGCCGACTACATCACCCTCAGCGCCGACGAGTCGAGACACTGCATACGCGTGCTGCGCATGACCACCGGCGACACCCTCTACCTTACCGACGGACAAGGCACCCTATGCCGCTGCGAGATAGCGCTGCCCGACGCGTCGGCATGCAGCGTGGCTGTCGTTGAACGAACAGAACACTACGGCGCACGCCCCTACAGGCTGCACCTCGCCGTGTCGCCTACCAAGAACGCCGCCAGGATAGAATGGCTGGTAGAGAAAGCCGTAGAGATAGGTGTTGACGAGATAACGCTGCTGCACTGCGAACATAGCGAACACAGCAACCTCAAAGCCGACAGATTGAGCAAGATAGCCGTCAGTGCCATGAAACAGTCGCTGCGCGCCTACCTGCCTGCAATACACAACGGCGTGTCGTTCACCGACTTTATAAGCCAGCACAGCGGCCACGACGGGCTATACATCTGCCACTGCGACGGCGACCAACGCCAGCAGCTGAGCGACATATACAACGCCACACACAACGCCACCATACTAATAGGTCCCGAAGGCGACTTCAGCCCCAAAGAGATAGCCTCAGCCCTTGCAGCAGGCTTCAAGCCAGTAACTCTCGGCAACCAGCGCCTGCGCACCGAGACGGCAGCACTATACGCCACCATTGCCATAAACATACTCAACACCATATAAGACCATGCGACAACTTATCACAGCAATACTTCTACTGCTTACTCTCACCCCCCTCAAGGCTCAGACAACCTCTATAGCGCTGCTCAAATACGAAGGCGGCGGCGACTGGTACGCCAACCCCACCTCGCTCACCAACCTCATAGCCTTCTGCCGCCAAGACCAGCAGATGAACCTCACGCCAGCCTACGCCACAGTAGACGTGGGCAGCAGCGAGATATTCAACTACCCGCTGCTACACCTCACCGGTCACGGCAACGTGGTGTTCTCGACACAGGAAGCTCAAAACCTAAGAAAATACCTCATCGGCGGCGGATTTCTGCACATCGACGACAACTACGGACTACGCGAATTTATAGTGCCACAGATGAAAAAAGTGTTCCCCGAACTGGAATTTATAGAGCTGCCCTTCTCCCACCCTATCTACCATCAGAAATACGACTTCGACAACGGCCTGCCCAAGATACACGAACACGACAACAAGCCCCCACAAGGCTTTGGCCTGATATATGAAGGCCGCTTAGTATGCTTTTTCACCTACGAATGCGACCTCGGCGACGGATGGGAAGACCCCGACGTACACAACGACAGCCAAGCCACACGCCAAAAAGCGCTACGCATGGGCAGCAACATCGTCAGCTACGCCTTCAGCCATTAACAATCCTAAAACATCAACAATATGAAACGACTTCTATACCTCTGCATCGTCATGCTACTATGCACAGCATGCGGCATAAACCAAGACTCGACACCAGAGAGCGCCATCAACATCGCTCCCGAACTCGACCGCAGCAACTTTGTATACATCACCGACGTGGTGCCAAGCGCCATATTGGAGATACGCTACTACAGCACCTTCAACTTCGTAGGCACACGCATCGACGGCTACGTCATGCCAGTGGCACTATGCACACGCCAAGCCGCCGAAGCACTCAAAAAAGTCGCCGACAACCTCGAACAACAAGGCTTCCGCCTGAAGATATACGACGCCTACCGTCCACAAAAGGCCGTCGACCACTTTGTAAGATGGGCAGAGACCGACGACACCGCTATGCGCCGCTACTTCTACCCACAGCTCGACAAAGACAAGCTCTTCCCTCTCGGCTTCATCTGTGCCAAAAGCAGCCACAGCCGCGGCAGCACCATAGACCTCACACTCTTTGACATGAGGACAGAAAAAGAAGTCGACATGGGCGCCACCTTCGACTGGTTTGGCAACGAGTCGCACCCCGACTACGAAGGCGCTACCGACGAACAAAAAGCCAACCGCAAAATACTCAGCGACGCCATGATAGCCGCCGGCTTCGCCCCCTACGACTGCGAGTGGTGGCACTTCACCCTCAACAACGAGCCATACCCCGACACCTACTTCAACTTCGACGTAGAATAGCCACACACACCGCATCATGCCATACACGCCGCTTCACAACACCTCTGCACTACGCTACATAGCAATAGCGCTGCAGTGCCTCTTGGGCGTATACTTCGTCGTCTCCGCCATAGCCAAACTGTTAGACATCGACACCTTTGAAGTATATGTCTTCTCATTAGGTCTGCTGCCACTCAACACTGCCATGGTGCTATGCCGTGTGCTTATCGCAATAGAGCTGATGTTGGGGCTGATGCTCGCATGCGGCATGATGCCACGCCTTGCGGCGACACTCTCCACCCTGCTGCTAATATTCTTCTGCATGGTGCTATGCTACGCCATAGTCATCAACCGCACCGACAGCTGCCACTGCATGGGAGAGATAACAAACATCCCCCCAGCACTCTCGCTGCTCAAAAACAGCATAACCATCGTGCTGCTCCTCGTCATGCTGCGCCTGCCAGTATGGCAATGGCACCCACGATGGTACATCATCATGCCTATCTGTATCACAGCCACAGCAGCGGTATTCTGCATCTCGCTGCCCGACAACTGGATGTTCGCCGCCAAGAGCAGCGAGAACTACAACCATGAGTTGCTCAGCCATCTTGCATTGCCCGACGAGCCACTCCACGACGCCAATATCCTCGAAGGCAAAAAACTCGTTGTCATGGCCACCGAGCGCTGTCCCTACTGCCAACGTGCATTGCAGAAGCTGCAAGCCATGGCACTACGCCAAGAAATAGACACCACACGCTGCATAGTGATACTGCCACAAAGCAACGACACCACCCCCATCCACAATGACGGCATACCCATGCTGCAAGGCCGTCGCTACAGGATAGACAAACACGACTTCCTGCACCTCACCAACGGCAACCGCCCCATCGTGCTGCTCCTCGACAACGGCACAGAATCAGCCTCTTACCACTACCGCAACATCAATGAAAAAGAGATAAAGCAGTTCTTTGAAGAGTAAAGAAGCTTACCATTCAAAAAAACTACAATAATATAGAGAAAGGTTTCTCTTTCAACTTTAACAGACCTCGCCTATTTTGCCACTTACTTTCGGTAAAAACTGCATTTATAAATTGTATTTAAGAAATTCAAAACAGTTTCTAAATTCCTTAAATAAAATCAAAACAGTTTCTTAGACAACACACTTTTTTTCGTTCACCAACAAAAAAAGCGTACCTTTGCAAAATAATACATTTACAACATGAAACAAATAGCACTATTATTGGCAGTGGCATGCACCATGAGCTGCACCAGCCAGACCGTAGAAGACATTGAACAAGCTTTTGTAGACCAGGCTATAGAGACTGCGGTGGAGACTATAGACAACGCCTTAGAGGAACATCTGCTTGGCGACGAATACAAGCCTTCAACACCCGACCCCATGCCCGAAATGGCAAACACCATACACTGGATGCCGGAAGCCAAAGGCAAGATAGTAACACACAAAGCTATAGCCTTGGAGTATAGCGAGAGCGACGAACAGGCACGCTGGGTGGCATACATGCTTTGCGCCGACAGAACCGATGGCAAATGGAACCGCAACGTTACTGAAGGCGCCTTCTTCCATGAAGACCCCGACATTGCCACTGGCAGCGCCATGATAGAAGACTACAAGAAGTCAGGCTACTCGCGCGGACACCTGGCACCGGCAGCCGACATGAAATGGGACTCGACAGCACAAGTGGAATGTTTCCTGTTTAGCAACATGAGCCCTCAAGAGCAGAGCTTTAACAGCGGAATATGGAACCGCGCCGAAGAGATGATGCGCCGCTGGGCCAACTGGTACGACACCATATACATTATTACCGGCCCGCAGCTGACATGCGGTAGCCACGAGAAGATAGGCACCAACGGCGTTACGGTGCCAAAAGCCTTCTACAAAGCCGTATACTGCCCTAAGCTGCACCAAGCCATAGGGTTCCTCATCCCACACATACAAGACAAGGCCAAGTTAGAGGTCTTTGCCATGAGCATCGACGACCTTGAGAAAAAGACCAAGATAAACTTCTTCGCCGGCATGGACAACGAGGAGACAATAGAGGCCAACCTCGACCTGTCGAAATGGAACTTCAACAAAAAGTAACGCGATGAAGATACATCCCGACACGCTGACCTTCTTTGAAGAGTTGAAGAAGAACAACAACAGAGAATGGTTTGCCGACAACAAAAAACGCTGGGAAGCGATAAAAGAAGAATTTGTCAAGCTTACAGAGAAGCTGATAGAGGTCATGACACCGCTCGACGCCTCGCTTGGCGAGCTGTCTGCCAAGCAATGCATCTACCGCATCTACCGCGACCTGCGCTTCTCGCCCGACAAGCGTCCATACAAATGCCACATATCCTGCTTTCTGCCTACCGGCGGCAATCGCAAGGCGGCAGTGCCAGGCTACTACTTGCAGATAGGCCAGTCGGACTACGGACTTGCCAACGGCTGCTCGCTTGGCGGCGGCATCTTCTGCCCATCGCCACAGGCATTGGCAGCAATACGACAAGAGATATTCTACAACACCGAAGAGTTTAAGAGCATCATCAACGAGCCAGAGTATGTGAAATACTTCGGCACAGAGTTCTTTACCAGCCACAAGCTGAGCCGCGTGCCCAAGGGCTTCCCTGCCGACTGGCAAGATGGCGACCTGCTGAAATACCGCGACTACACCACGATGTACGACATGCCAATAGAGACCGTGATGAGCGACGAGCTGCTGCCAAGAGCCATAGAGGTGTTTAAGGCCAGCGTGCCTCTCAACAAGTTTATACAGCGGGCAATGTACGAGCTGATATAAAAACAAAAATATCATCAATTTTACAAAAAAAGTGTACTTTTGCAAATTGTCAAGAAAACAAAAAAACAATAAATAAATAAACAACACTCATGACTGAAAAAATTCAAACCCTACGCGACAGCGCAACAATGCGATGGATAGCCCTGCTGCTACTGGCATTGGCAATGTTCTGCGCCTACATCTTTATGGACATCTTGTCGCCTATCAAAGACCTTATGCAAGAGACAAGAGGTTGGAGCTCTACCGCCTTCGGCACCATGCAAGGAGCAGAGACCTTCCTCAACGTGTTCGTATTCTTCCTCATCTTTGCCGGCATCATTCTCGACAAGATGGGTGTACGCTTTACCGCCGTACTCTCTGGCGCCGTGATGCTCGTAGGCGGCATAATCAAATATTTTGCCATCAGCGAAAGCTTTATAGGCAGCGGCATGGAGGCATGGTTCAACACCCACCTCAACTACATACCCGGCTTTCACGAGCTTGGCGTATCGCCATTCTATGAGGGCATGCCGGCATCGGCAAAGCTCGCCGCCATCGGCTTTATGATCTTTGGCTGCGGCACCGAGATGGCAGGCATCACCGTCAGCCGCGGTATAGTGAAATGGTTTAAGGGTCGCGAGACCGCCATGGCCATGGGCTCGGAGATGGCGCTTGCACGCTTGGGCGTAGCCACCTGCATGATATTCTCGCCATTCTTCGCCAAGTTGGGCGGCAGCGTCGACGTGTCGCGCTCCGTAGCCTTCGGCGTCGTGCTGCTCTGCATAGCCCTCATCATGTTTATCGTATACTTCTTCATGGACAAGAAACTCGACGCACAGACCGGCGAAGCCGAAGAGCAAGACGACCCATTCAAAATCAGCGACATCGGCAAGATACTCTCCAGCCTCGGCTTCTGGCTCGTGGCTCTGCTGTGCGTACTCTACTACAGCGCCATCTTCCCATTCCAGAAATATGCCGTCAACATGCTGCAGTGCAACCTCACGCTGACCGAGCCAAAAGCTACAAGCTTCTGGGCAAGCAACGCCGTTACCATTATCCAATACGTCGTTATGCTTGTTGTAGCCATAGGCGCCTTTGCCAGCAACTTCTCTAAAAACAAAAATATGAAATATGGCTTGATGAGCATGGCAATAGTAGCACTGGTAGTATACTGCTACATGGGCTACATGCGCGGCACAGCAGAGACCATCTTTGCAGTGTTCCCACTCCTCGCCGTCGCCATCACCCCTATACTTGGCAACTATGTTGACCACAAAGGCAAGGCAGCCTCTATGCTGATGATAGGCTCGTTGCTGCTCATACTCTGCCACCTCACCTTCGCTTTCATACTGCCACAGTTCAAAGGCAACGGCATAGGCGGCGTAATAGTAGCCTACGTTACCATCCTCGTACTCGGCGCCTCATTCTCGCTCGTACCTGCAGCCCTGTGGCCATCGGTGCCAAAGCTGGTTGACGAGAAAATTATTGGCTCGGCATACGCGCTCATCTTCTGGATACAGAACATTGGCCTCTGGCTCTTCCCACTGCTTATTGGCAAAGTGTTGGACAACACCAACCCCAATATTACGGAAGCCTTAAATGCAGGCACCATGACAGCCAAAGAGGCCTCGGTGTCATACGACTACACATGGGCGCTGGTGATGCTGGCAGCCCTTGGCGTAGCAGCCCTCGTCATAGGTCTGATACTGAAAGCCGTCGACGCCAAAAAGCACCTCGGCCTTGAGGAGCCTAACATCAAAGAGACTCCAAAAGCAGAATAAACCATAAAAATTAGCACAATGAAAAAAGCGACCTTGATGATAGCCATATTGCTATGTGGCATCACAATAGGTACGCTGGCTAACGACAACGACCAGCCCTCAGGTGAGAAAGCCACACGCAAAGGCTGGTCGTTTGGCGTTCTGCCAAGCATAGCCTTCGACCAAGACCTAGGCTTCCAATTAGGAGCATTGACAAATGTATACTATTTTGGCGACGGTTCTCAGTACCCCGACTACTTGCATTCGTTCTACGCCGAGGCGGCTACCACGTCGAAACACTACAGCCTCTTCCGCCTGTCTTACGACAGCAAATATCTCATCCCCAACCATCGCCTAAGCGTAGACCTGACATATATGCCCGACCTGATGTGCGACTTTTACGGCTTTAACGGCTACGCCACACACTACAACAAGGCATACACCACACAGGGCGACGCCGACTACCTGACACGCGCCTACTACAAATTCCAGCGCGACCTCTTCCGCCTAAGCGCAGACCTACAAGGCACCATAGCACAGCCATGGTACTGGAACGTAGGCTTGGGAATACTGCAATACAAGGTGGGCAGCGTAGACATAGACCGCCTAAACAAGTACGAAGACGACGAAGAGGACAAGCTACCAGTGCATACCACTCTCTTTGACCAATATGTAAGCTTAGGATATATCAGCAAAAGCGAAAGCACCGGCGGCACCCACCCCTATCTGCACGGCGGACTGACCTACGACACTCGCGACCGTCAACAAAACCCTCAGCACGGCATACATGCCGACGCCTTCCTGACATACTACGCCGGCTTGGGCGACATGAAAGACTACAACAACCTAAAGCTCAACGTCAACTGGCGCCAATACCTGCCAATAGTACCCCAACGGCTGACCCTCGCCTACCGCATAGGCGGACAGATAAACCTCGCCGGGCATAGCCCCTTCTACCTCAACACCTACCTCAACCAACTGTATATGCAGCGCATACTCTACGAAGGACTGGGCGGTGGCAACTCGATACGAGGCATTATGCGCAACAGGATACTGGCAGAAGGCGTGGCATTCGCCAACATAGAGCTACGCACACAGCTGTTTCACTTCCGCATTGGCAAGAACATGTTCTACATAGGCATCAATCCATTTATGGATGCCGGCATGGTACTGCAACCTTACGAAAGCGTGCTGTGCAACCCCAACGACCCCCTCATGGGCATAGACGAAGACAAACTGTACAGCCCCCACCTGTCGGCAGGCTGCGGATTGAAGGCAGCTATGAACGACAACTTTGTATTGAGCGTAGACTGGGCTACAGCCCTCGACAAACAAGACAACGGCAAGGTAAGCAACCTGTACATCAAGATGGGCTACATGTTCTAACACCCACACCATCAAAACAATATGCAAAAAAGAGACAACCTATCTTTTTACATACTCATAGCACTCACCATAGTGGGTGCTATTTTACGTTTTGCCAGCATCGATGCACCACTATGGGGCGACGAACTGAGTGCTCTAAGCAGAATACACAAAACGCTATCCGACACCATATACTACGGCGTATATCTGGGCGACACACACCCAGCAGGCATAGAGACCCTGCTATGGCTGTGGTGCAAGGTGGCTGACGGCAACACAATACTGCTGCGACTGCCTTTTGTACTTATGGGCATAGCCTGCATACCGCTGACATACATTATTGCCAAACAATGGTACTGTAAAAAAGCAGGGCTATGCGCCGCCGCCATAGTAGCGCTATCGCAATACACCATAACCTACAGCAACTTTACCCGCCCCTATTCGGCCGGACTGTTTTTCATACTGTTGATGCTTTACTGCTGGACACAAATATTCATCGACAAGCGGCAGCATCACCGATGGATATGCTACACCGGCATGGCTATAAGTGCGGCACTCTGCGCCTATACCCACTACTACGCCATGCTGACGGCAGCCCTATTAGGCATAGCAGGACTATTCTTTGTAAAGTCGCGTAAAGAGACGTTAGCATACATAGCCTCGTGCCTTGCCGCCATGCTTCTATTCCTACCACACATATACATCACCCTCCACCAACTGTTGGACATACAAGGCAACGGAGAATGGGTGAGCAAGCCTACGGCGCTATTCGTTCTCGAATACGGACGCTATCTGTGCCACTTCTCTATATGGGCTCCGCTATCACTACTCGTTGTGCTAATAACAGGCTCGCAATTCAACCGCAGCACCATAAAGACACGATATAAGAAAATCATCGTCTCGCTGGCTCTATTCCTATTGCCTTTGGCTATTGGCTACACATACAGCGTAATGGTAAACCCCTGCCTGCAATACTCATGCCTGCTATTCAGCTTTCCATTCTTGATATTGCTGCTATGCTCGCTTATCAACGACAACACCAAATATCCCACCGTTGCGTACTACAGCGCCTTGGCACTCTTCAGCATAGCCATGACGCTAACCCTCGCCATACAGCGTCAACACTTCAAAATGATGCAGCTATGGTCGCCAGAGCCTGTCTATAACACCATACAGCACTACTACCAGCTTTACGGCGCCGACAGCGTAACCTGCTTCGTCGACTTAAAATATCTGCCATACTATCACAAAGACGGCGACATAGAAATCATCAACCAATATACATGCAGCCAACACTCAACAAAAGATATAGAATACAAGCTGCGCAATACCACAACACCATATATCATTACAGCAAGATTATGGGAGAATGAGATGGACGCAGTACGGCACTACTACCCCACCCTGCTCCATCGAGAGGAGATGATAGGCTACGAGATAGTGGTGCGAAGCACCACGCCTGTTGCAAAAGACCCCAAAAAAAGCACCCTGCACAACGCCACCTTCTACAGTAGCGACCAAGAAGCCATTGCACAATCGGAATATTACAGCCTGTTTGACGCCGACTACAACGCTATCGCCGACAGCCGCTTTAGAGAAATCAGAGCCACCCTTCACTACACAATAGAAAACGATACCGTGCCGCTATACATAGTTATAGAAACCAGCCGAGGAAACAAAAATGCAGCATACAAAATCAACAATATAACAAAATCGGCGTGGGAGAAGGACAGCATATACACATGCACACTGTCGCAACGAATGGAAGACCCCATCACAAGCCACCATGCTCTCAGTCGCTATCATGTGAAGATATACCTCTGGAATCCAACACAAAAGAAGTCCTGCACTATCAAAGACTGCCAAATAGAAATCTCCCCTACCAACCGCTACATATACTCGCACATAGAAGAGATAGACGACTGACATACAAGCTCCCACAATACCAAGTGTACTGTGGGAGCTTTATACCGTACTCACCAAAGAGATATTATTACACAACAAAAAGGTTGAGAACCTGTCTCAACCTTTCCGCTCCCCAAGTAGGACTTGAACCTACGACCCCCTGATTAACAGTCAGGTGCTCTAACCAACTGAGCTATTGAGGATTGTTACTTCCTTTCCTTGAAATCGAGTGCAAAGATACACACTTTTATCTATATGACCAAATTTTTTTTCAAAAAGATTAGCATCTATATAATTCTACACTAAATATCAAAGCGTTACAAATCTTAAATTTTCTATTATATCGCTTGGCAAGAGAGACGATTGCGACTGTTTTTGCACTGCATAATCGGCAGATTTGCCATGAAGATAGACGGCCAACATGGCAGAGATGTCCAACGGGAAACGTTGCGCATTGAGAGCCAGCACAATACCTGTCAGAACGTCGCCACTGCCACCTGTTGCCATACCGGCGTTGCCGGTAAAATTGACATACGTCTTACCCTCTGGCGTAACAGTCTGCGTATTATGACTCTTGCGGACAATAACAGCCTTGTACTCGCGCGATGCCGACAAAGTAGACATGTTGTCAAAAAGACGCTCATACTCCTTGGCGTGCGGCGTAAGGATGACGCTATGCGGCATATTGCGAAAAAAACGGCGCTTGTTTGCTGCAACAATATTTAGCGCATCGGCATCAAGTACAACAGGTGTATAACGTGCCTCTCCTCCACGCTTGTGAAGCCTCTTGTCCTTGCTGCACACAGCCTTGAGAAGCTGACGCAGCATGCGTCTCGTCTTGTCGGCAGTGCCAACGCCAGGCCCAACAGCTATTGCGTCATAGCGCTCTATATTGTCCGGCACGCTACGCAAATAAAAGTTGCCCTCGTCAATGCTGACCATAGCCTCCGGCACCGCAGCCTGCATTATCTCAACGCCACACGCCGGCACATGCACCGTAAGCAGCCCTACGCCAGACCGCAACGCAGCACGTGCCGCCAGCACCGCAGCACCCATCTTGCCATAACTGCCAGCCACCAAAAGGGCATGACCATAGTCATGCTTGGTAGTCTCTGGTGGACGGTCGTTGAATATCTCCGGGAGCTGGATACTATCTACATGAAATGTGTTTTCGTCTATACGTTTCATACTATATTGCAACAAGACAAACAAAGGCGACAAAGCACTTACATATACACTTTGCCGCCCTTGCAAAAAAAAGTAAACTATTGCTCTTCAGGTACAAGGGTTATAGAGACATAATTCTTCTCATTGATAAACGCCTTGGCAATCTTCTTAATATCCTTAGCAGTAATTTTCTTAACGCGAGCCGCAAAGTCAGCCAGCGAAGCCTCGCCATCGCGATTTTGATTGTACTGATACGATGCCACTATCTGACCCATCCAGTAGCCGTTGCTCTGCATGGCTGTCTCACGGTTGCTGACCTGCTGCTCTTGCACTTTGGCAAGAGTAACGGCATCGGGACCTTTCTTCTTATACTGCTTGACGATGTCAAACACCACCTTCTCTATCTCGGCAGCCTTGTCGGGGTCGCACTCTATATAGAACATCCACGAGAACTCACCCTTGGGAAGGATAGAGCAGCTGATGCTGACACTGGGGCTATAGGTGCCACCCATCTTCTCGCGGATAACCTCAAGGGCGGTAATCTCGACGGCATCGCTAAGCTGACTGACAGTAAGGATGTTTTCGGGTGTCGGGGCGAAGTTGCCAGTCTCGCCATAGATAAGCAGCTTGCCCTGCTTGTCGGTGCCCTTGCTGACAGTCTTGTGCACTACACCGTCGACAAACTTAGGCGACACATCCTTGAAGCCTTCGTTCTTCTGGCTGCCATCGCACGGCAAATTGCCGAGATACTTGGCAATGATGTCTATATCCTCATCTTTGATATTGCCGACAAAGAAGAATGTCTGGCCAGATGCATCGTGGAAACGCTCGCGATATACGCGATGGATGTCGTCGAGTTGCAAAGAAGAGATCTGCTGCTCGGTAGGAAGCACCACCAAGCGAGGATTGTTGTTGTAAGCAGTCTCATAGAACGTCTTCATAAAGACCGTGTGAGGGTCTTCGATGGCGAAACGCACAGAGTTGCGTATCTGCTCTATGTTCTTGTCCAACGACTCCTGGTCTTTGCGAGGGGCAAGATAATAGAGATAGGTGAGCTGCATCATGGTTTCGAGATCTTGAGGCGAACAGCCGCCTGTAAAGCCCTGCGAGAGCTGGCGTATCACAGGACTCGACCCGGCAATCTTGCCTTTCAGCACCTTGCCAAGCTGCGTGCTGTTGAACTGTGCCAGACCGGCATCGTCAACTACGCCGGCAGCATTGCTGACAAGATACACCTCCTTGTCGCCATACAGCGAAGAGCCACCCCATGAATACGACAGCATCTGTATCTCATCGGCCTTGTAGTCCGTCTTCTTTATAATAAAACGAATACCGTTGGGCAAAGTATACTCCTTGTAGTCGAGAGCCTCGTTGGTCTTGGTAAGCGTAGCCTTGACAGCAGGCAGCTCCTCAGCCATCAAAGGCTCGTCCTTGAAATTGTCGACCCATGGCTCAGTCTGCATGGTCTTGAACTTCTCTATCATAGCCAGGGCATCAGCCTCTGAGACGATAGCCACATTGTCAGGAGCAGTAAGATAATAGATGATATTGTCGTCGGTAATCCATTGAGCCATCATCTTGTTGACCTCGTCGAGGGTGATTTCAGGAACAAACTCCTTGGCATAACGCCACTCCTGACGAATGCCTGGTATACCCTCTTGTGTAAGGAAATTGCGAGTGTATTCGTCGGCATGGCTGGTGTTGTACGTCTTGTCGGCCTCTTTGGCGGCACGAGTGTAGGAACTGAGCAGCGACTCCTTCTGACGGTCGAGCTCCGTCTGCAAGAAACCGTGCTGGGCGGCACGACGCACCTCGGTGAACAAAAGCTCGGTGGCCTCGGCACTCTTGCCTTCCTTGACAGAGGCGTATGCACCAAAGGCATCCGTACCGCGACCTAAAAATCCGCCATAGCCGGCACCCGCATATACCATAGGTGCGTTGGGGTCGTCGCTAAGCTCGGCAAAACGGTCGCCAAGCATCATGTTTATTAGCGAACGTACCAAGCCTTCGCGGTAGTCGCCAACGGTACCCTTATAGGTGTTGGGGTGCTTCCAACGAATTTGGAGCACAGTGCTGGTGGCCTCCTTGTCGGTAGCAATGGCCACGAGTGGCTCCTTGTTGTCAGGCACGCCATAGACCTTGCGCTCCTTGGGGTTGACCGACTTGGGATATTTGCCAAAGACTTCCTTTATCCTGCTCTCCACGGCCTGCACGTCGATGTCGCCAACGATGATGACAGCCTGCAGGTCGGGACGGTACCAATCCTTATAAAAACGTACTATATCGTCATGCTTGAAACCCATGATGACACTCTCAAGGCCTATGGGCAGACGCTCGGCATAACGCGAACCCTTGAGCATAACAGGCCACGTCTTGTCTCTAAGACGCTCGCCAGCGCCAAGGCTGCCGCGCCACTCCTCGTGTATCACGCCACGCTCCTCTTCAAGCTCCTGGTCGTCGAAAAGCAGACCACTCGCCCAGCCGTCGAGAATCTTGAAACCCATCTCCACCATCGCAGTGTCGTCGGAAGGGAGATTGACATAATACACAGTCTCATCGAAAGAGGTGTAGGCGTTAATCTCACGTCCAAACTCGATGCCCTTCTTTTGCAAAGAGCTTATCAACTCGTTGTGAGGATAGCCCTTGATGCCATTGAAGGCCATGTGCTCGCAGAAATGGGCAAGACCACGCTGCGACTCATCTTCAAGAATAGAGCCGGCATTGGTTACCAAGCGAAACTGCACACGGTTTTCCGGCTTCTTGTTCGCCCTGATATAATAGGTCATGCCATTGTCAAGATGACCGATGGTGATTTTTTTGTCTACCGGCATCTTAGCGTCGAGATCCGACTTTGCCGACTGTGACAAGACAATGCCGCTTGCACAAAGGACAAACAGCATCAAGAGAAACAATCTTTTCATATTTCTTGGTTAATTTATAATACCAACTTGTATATCATCTATTTCCAGCATAAACAGCGAGAAAAGAGAATGCAAAATTACATCTTTTTTGGCAATAAAACACAACTAACAACGTTTTTGTAGACATGAACAAAATGCTATGGATTATCTTGCCGATAGCCCTAATGTGCATCACCTCGTGCAAGAAATTTGAGGGAGACGTTACAGCACCATCCTTTTTACGTCTCGACAATCTAAGAGTACAACGACAAGAGATAGGGGCGCCGTCGTCCGACGACGGATGGTACACCTACGACATCGACGCAGTACAACTCACTGCATACTTTGCAGGCGACGCCAAAGAGACCATATTAGGCACCTTCGAGCTGCCATGCCACGTGCCGGTACTACACGAAGGCACAGCCGAATATATAAGAATAGCGCCGGTCATCAAACAAAACGGCATAGCCTCTACACGAGTCCAATACCCGTATTTCCACGACACCACCATCACCAATGTGCAACTCGTTACAGGCGAGACCACCTGCATAGGCGACTACGACACAAACAAAAAAGAATACTGGCTGCCGGTATACTACCACTCCACACCAGACATAGACATACTGGCATACGAAAACTTCGAGCCCTTAAACACCGCCACCATCTTCGACACATCTATAACCGGCGTCAACTGGATACGCAACCACACCGAAAACGCCCGTACCGGCAGCGGCTACCTGCGCGTAGACAACCCCGCCGACGAAAACAGCGTGCTATTCCCATTCAAAGAAGCCTGCAACGTCCCCGACCCAACCAAACTTCTCTACCTCGAAATGGACTACCACACCGACGTACATCTGCGTGTGGGACTGATAAGCGCCTACATGTCAGGCGCCAACGAAGAGGTACAATGGGTGATGACGCTATACCCCAACAAAGAGTGGCAAAAGATATACATCAACCTTGGCAAGCTATGGGCACTCTTCAACCACAACCCAAACTTCACCATAATATTCTCCACCCTCAATACCACAGGCAAAGGCGGCAGCGCATATATCGACAACCTCAAAGTTATCACCATGTAATACCGTCACCAGCAACTACCACAGCACAACCACACCATTCCCCTCAATGACAAAAGAAGCACACAAACGCACGCTATACCTCATCTGCGACTACGTTACAGCCCTCGTCTCATGGATGCTCTTCTTTCTGTTTAGAAAATGGAACAACGAGGGCGACGCCTCCCTCGAAATAAACAACATAGTCGCTGACGCCAACTTCTGGTACGGGCTTATATTCATACCACTTGGCTGGCTGCTGCTCTACGCCATCTTCGGCACCTACCGCAGAGTGCTTCGCAAAGCACGACTGAAAGAGATAGGCGAGACCATCACCACAACAGTCATAGGCGTCATCATACTCTTTTTCCTCGTCATGCTCGACGACATAGTACGCGGCAGCAAAAACTACTACATCGACCTCCTTTTCCTGTTTAGCGTACACTTCACCCTCACCTACCTTCCTCGTCTGATAATAACATCACATATCGTCAGTCAAGTGCATACGCGCCGACTGGGATTTCCCACAGTATTGGTAGGCGGCGGCATAGAAGCCTACAACACCCTGCTCGAACTCGAAAAACAAGAGATATACTCCGGCAACCTTTTTATTGGCTTTGTTACCGACAACGACGAAGCCATAGACAAACGCCTTGCCTCGCTGCTGCCACACTGCGGCACAATAGACAACCTCCGCAACACCATCATAGACAAAGGCATAGAAGAAGTGATAGTGGCTATAGGCAAACCGACACACCAACGCATAGGCACAATACTGCGCATGCTTAACGGCTGCCCCGACATCATCATCAAACTCACCCCCAACTGCCGCGACTTCGTTGTAGGCAGCATAAAAATCGACAACATCTTCCACTCGCCCCTCGTAGTCATCGACAACAGGCTGATGCCAGAATGGGAATACAGCGTGAAACGCATCTTCGACATAGTGGTCTCCATAATAGTGATAATAGGGCTGTCGCCCATATACCTTATCACAGCCATCATAGTCAAATGCACCTCGCCAGGACCCGTGTTCTACGCACAAGAGCGTATAGGCTATGGCGGCAAGCCCTTCAAGATGCACAAATTCAGATCTATGTACGTCGGCGCCGAAGCCAACGGCCCTGCACTGGCTTGCGACGACGACCCACGCATAACACCCTTTGGACGCATAATGCGAAAGATACGCCTCGACGAGATACCACAATTCTACAACGTGCTGAAAGGCACAATGTCGCTCGTAGGCCCTCGCCCCGAAAGACAATACTATATAGACCAGATAGTGCAGCGAGCACCAGAATATCAGCTGCTGCAGCGCATACGCCCCGGCATAACATCATGGGGACAGGTAAAATACGGCTACGCCAGCAATGTTGACGAGATGATAGAACGCCTGCGCTACGACCTCTTCTACATCGACAACATGTCGCTGACCATCGACATCAAAATACTGCTATACACCGTCATCATCATCTTTGAAGGACGCGGCAAATAATAACAAACAACATAAAATGAAACGAGCATTTCTCTACATCATTGTCGCCACGATAGCCCTCACACTGACATCGTGCCACAAAAAAAGCGGCGACACCGCCAGTGTCAAACTCAACAGCAAAGCCGACACCATCAGCTGGGCACTTGGCGAGAGCCTTGCCAACGCAGTGTTAGACAACGAACTCGGCCTTGACAACGAAGTAATGGTGGAAGCCTTCCGCACCACGCTCAACGGTGGCGAACAACCTTTTAACGATACCATATATCAATTAGCCGTAGCATATATCAGCACCCTGTCCATGCACAAGCAGCAAGAGAAGATACAGAGGATGCAAGACAACGCAAAAGACATATTTGCCCAACTCGAAGAAAACCCCAACATAAAGAAAGCGCCAGAAGGCTTCTACTACGAGATAGTGCGGCCAGGCAAAGGACGCAACGCCAACTACGGCGAGAGAGTCCTCTTCGACTACAAAGGCTTCAACATGCTGACGGGACAGCTTACCGACCAGACCTACGGCAACCGCGACGCCATACTGCATGTCATAGGCAACCCCATGTTCCCCGGTCTCATAGCCGGCTTGCAGCTGATGAACGCCGGCAGCATCTACCGCTTCTACTTCCCCAGCGAGCTGGCTTTTGGAGCAACCGGCACACAAAACATACCGCCCCACACCCCGGTGATCTACGAGGTAGAGCTCCACAAAGTCTACGACGACTAACAACAACTAACTACATAAACTCATCACAGGCAAACATGCCTGTGATGAGTTTTTTTAATGCATTAAAACTAAATACATTACCATTAATACAAAAGACTAACACATAATCCTGACAACCAACAAAGCGAATATTGGAAATTGAAACCTTCTCTGCGTCAACGCAAGAGAGCGACACATAAAATAGCACAAACTTCATCAGCATTACATCCCGAAAACTGATTTCCAAATATAGATAGGATCATGCTACCCACCGTCAAACCGATAAATAACCTGCGTCCCTCCCCCAAAAGATTCACCTTCCCATCATTCAAAATTACTTCGTATATTTGCATAGTAACAACATCCTAATAAATTAAAAAAAATTGAATTAGCAACTTGAATTCAGCAAAATTATAAGGAGCGAAATGTAACAGAATATGTCATACTTGGCACATTGATTAGTTGCACTGTCGCTATCCTCGTCGGAATACTAACAACTATTATTATACGCAACATTTGACACTTTGAATCATGGCAACTCAATTTGAACGATTTAAGGACACCTTGGAGAAGATGCTGATGCTCGACCAAGCAGACTTGGATTTTGGCATCTATCGCATCATGAACCAAAATCGTGCTGACATAGAGAAGTATCTGAACAACGACCTGAAGAAACAGGTTGCAGAGGCTGTTTCGGGCACTTCTACGGCAGAGGTGGAGTCTCTGAAAACAGAACTTGCAAAGGCAATTCAAAGTGCAAAGGACTTAGGTGTTGACCCTGATACTCTTCCAAAGGTCAAGGAACTGCGTGCCAAACTGTCCGAAAGTGGCGATACAGAGAGTTTGGAAAACGAGGTGTATTCTCACCTGACAACGTTCTTCAGCCGTTACTATGACGGTGGCGACTTCATTTCACAGCGCAGATACAAGAAAGACGTTTACGCCATTCCCTACGAAGGTGAAGAGGTGAAGTTGCATTGGGCAAATGCTGACCAATACTATATCAAGACGGGCGAATACTTCCGTTCATACAGATTCACTCTGACAGATGGTAAAGCTGTTGAGTTCACACTGAAAGAAGCAACTGTTGAGCAGAACAATAACCTTGCTCAGAACAACATGGAGCGTAGATTTGCACTCTATGAAGAGCAGCCTGTGGAAGTTGACGGTGATACGCTGCATATCAACTTCACATACGAACTCTACCCGAAGGCGAAGAAGCAGAGTGACTTCATTGTGAAAGCATACGACACGGTGAAGGGGATGATTCCTTCTGAGTTCATTGGTGTGTTTGAGCTAAAGCCAACAGAGAAAGACAGACACCGCACATTGCTTCAGAAGCATTTGAACGACTATGTGGCGCGCAACACCTTCGATTACTTCATTCACAAAGACCTCAACGGATTCCTGTCACGAGAGTTAGATTTCTTCATTAAGAACGAGATTCTTGTTATTGATGACATTGACGACCGGAATCCAAAAGACTTTGTGCAGCACCTGTCTGTTATCAAGGCAATCAAGACTGTCGGCAAGAAGATAATCACATTCCTTGCTTCACTCGAAGACTTCCAAAGGAAACTGTGGCTGAAGAAGAAGTTTGTGGTACAGGCGGATTACTGTATCACGCTCGACCGTGTTCCCGAAGAACTGTACCCTGAGATTTGCGCAAACGACAAGCAGCGTGAGGAATGGGAAAAATTGTTTGCTATTGACGAAATCAAGAAGGATGGACTGTTTGGTGTAGATTATACCAATCCTCTGACTGTTGATTTCTTGAAAGCAAATCCGTTCCTCGTTCTCGATACAGCATTCTTCTCTTCAGATTTCAAGAGTCATTTGTTATCAAGTATAGACAATATTGATGAGCAGTGTGATGGCGTGCTGATAAATTCAGATAACTATCAAGCATTAGGACTTTTGCAAGAAAAGTATAGGAACCTGATTGATTGTGAATACATTGACCCTCCATATAATACCGATGCAACAAAAATCGCCTATAAAAATGGCTACGAACATTCTTCGTGGCTGTCGTTAATGGAATCAAGGTTAATGTTAGGTCGAAATTTGTTACAAGAAACAGGTGTGATTGAGGCAGCAATTGATGATTATGAACTTCGATACTTAAATTGCTGTATGGAAAATGTTTTCGGTATTGATAATTTCATATCGAACATTGCCATATATACCAATCCAAAGGGTAGAGACCAAGGTTTTATTGCACAGGCACACGATTATTCTGTTGTATATGCAAAGAATAAAAAACTTGCATCAACTTACAATTTCATTCTTAGCGAAGAAGAGTTAAAGAAAAAATACGCTAAAAGCAAAGGCGGTGAATCTGTTAGAGAATTGCCATTGAAGCGTACAGGTTCAGAGAAATTCAGAGAAGAGCGTCCTTATATGTTCTTCCCATTCCTGTACCATAAGGCAACTAAGAAATTGTCGGTAATTAGCAAGGAAGAATATGTTCTTATCTATGATAATGACACAAAACAATTTAACGACACCTACGTACAATCCCTGAAAGTTAAATACGAGAACGAAGGATATGCTTTTATTCTTCCTGAAAGCCAAAAGGGTGAGTTCCTACGATGGAGGTGGGGTTATGATAGTTGCGAAGAAGGATGCAAAAATGGTATTCTTTTCTGCAAAGAGTCAAAAGATAATTTTGCAGTGTATCAATATGATTCTGCCGATGAAGAGGTTACTCCAAAGTCAATGTGGATAGGCGAAAGATATGATGCTTCTTCAAAGGGCACAAATTTGTTGGATGATATTATTCCGAATAACCCTTTTGACTATCCAAAGAGTGTTTATACTGTTGAAGACAATCTAATCTTAGGTTCTGCAAAAAATGGCTTAGTATTAGATTATTTCGCAGGTAGTGGCACAACAGGTCATGCTGTTGTTGAATTAAATAGAAATGCTAATGTTCACCGAAAATATGTGTTAGTGGATATGGCAGATTATTTCACAACAGTTTTAAGACCTCGCATTGAAAGAGTTATATATTCTAAGGATTGGAATAATGGCAAACCCGTTTCCCGTGAAGGCATTAGTCACTGCTTCAAATATATGCGCTTGGAGCAGTACGAAGACACTCTGAATAATCTTATTGTCAAGTCTTCAATGACAGCAGACAGTGGAGCGTTCTATGACGGTTATATGCTTGGTTACATGCTTGACACAGAAACAAAGGATTCTCTATTCAACTTGGAGTGGTTCCGTAATCCTTGGAACACAAAACTGCGTATCACACGTCAGAACGAGACAAAGGAAGAGAATATCGACCTGATTGAGACCTTCAAC
>JAZRVD010000138.1:0-12388 GCA_045598945.1 Bacteroidales bacterium
GTAAATAAGATAAAAAGTGCTAATTTTGCAAAAGATATACATAGTACGTTTTGAATAGAAATACCATGAATAGAAGTATCGCACATCTTATAAAAAAGACTCTTAAAACATTATTTATCAGCCTATTTATTGTAGTACCAACAACAATAATACAAGCTCAGAGCGAGACGCAGATAAACAGCAAGTACCACGACGAAATCATCAGCTATATACGCGAAGACCTGCAAAAAAAGGAGAAAGCCATCAACAAACAGGCTGAGAAAATACTATTAAGCCTGCCCAACAGTCAGAAATTGTACGACGAGACGATGGTACACATAAAACTTGACATCGGCGAAGGGCTGCGCGAAGACGGGACGACAGAATACAATCTGATATACACCATAACTTACGACAACAAACACATAGACGGAGTAACCGACGACTACCCTACTGGCGTATACGATTGGAACAACTCCAACTCATGCCGTGCTATATGCAACCTGACAAAGACCGTAGTAGAAGGGGCATGCAACGAATACTTCAACAGCAATCACAACGTAACCATACAGATACACACTTCTACCGACGGGGTAAATATTACCAAGGTACCCTACGGAGGAGAATACGGAGACTTCAGATACTGTCCCGTAGAATACAACAACGAACACGTACGCCTCTCAATATCCAAAGAGGAAGGCATAACCGACAATGCGCAGTTAGGCTACATACGAGCCCAATCGATAAAAGACTATATAGAAAAGAACATACCGTTGCTACGTCGCGACGACAACAAATACATCTTCTCCACCACCAATCACGAGCGCCAAGGCGGACGTTTCCGTCGCAGCAGCATAGAGCTGATAGTGCATGGCATCTTTGACCAGAAAGCCAAAGAGATGACAGCCAAGCTGACGCAAGACGCATACGTAGACTTCAACATACCCGAAGTAGAGCCCGGCTCAAACGACCACGCCTTTGCACTCATCATAGCCAACGAAGACTACCCGTCGCCGATGCCGCCCGTACCATTTGCCGCCAACGACGGCAACATCTTCTACCAATATTGTATAAAGACACTCGGCATACCTGAGCGTCATATTAAGCTGATACCCAACGCATCGAGAAACGAGATACGCACCGATGCCATCAAATGGGTAAAAGACATCACCATAGCCCTGAAAGGAGAAGCCAACATCATCATCTTCTATGCAGGACACGGCACCACCGATGAACAATTCAAGCCCTATCTCATACCCTGCGACATTACCTTCGACAAGCTAAAATCGCTAACCAACGGCAAGTCAAGCTTTGGCAACGAGACAATAGAACTAACGAAAAGCGAGACAAAATCCATACTTGCACAAAGCATAGGCATCGACAGCATAAGCGCATGGTTTAACAAAGTGCCAGTAAAAAGCATAACATTCTTTATCGATGCCAGCTTCAACGGCACGCAGCGTAACGGCAGCCCACTGTTTACCAACAAAATAACATCGCAAAAATACAAGTCGCCAAAGGTAAGAAACGACATCTTGATAATGGCGGCCAGCGACTTCAACAAGACAGCCTACGCCTATGACGACCAGCATCACGGATTCTTCACCTACTTCCTGCTTAAAGAGTTGAAACGTACAGCCGGCAACATAACTCTTGAAGAGCTGTTCAACAACATCAACACCAGCTTAAGCTACGAATCCTCGCTACAAGGCAAGCTTCAGCAGCCAAGCGTGGTGCCGGGAGGCAAACTAAAAGAATTATGGCAGACACAAAAACTGAAATAAATATAATATTAACATGAAAAAACTCACCATCTTCCTTACAGCAGCCGCCATGGTAGCACTTATATCATGCAACGGTGGCTCAAAAACCGAAACCGTTGTCGACACCGCAGCAGTGCAACAAATCACAACAGAGATTCAATCGCAGGTAGATAGCCTTGCCAAAGACTTTGGCAACCAAACCATGGCACACTATGGTGCCATCATCAAGGGCGACGTCAAGCTCAGCGACAAAGAGAAAATGGTAAAGCCAGAATACTTTGTATCGCCCAAGACTGCTGACGTTACAGCAACCTTGATACAGAAATACCGCTTGCTCGGTGTGATGAGTGTAGACTACAATATGGCAAAGATGTACAACAACGACGTTACCGACTACGAGAACGCCATGCTAAAGATTATCTACGACCTCTGCGACCCCGCTATTAGCAACTTTAGAGAAAACCTCAAATCGGAGAACTCAGTGGATGAGATACCACAGCACATAGGCGAACTCTATCAAGACGAAGTAAAGAACAACCGCCTCGTATTCTTCTGGGAGTACAACGGAGCAGTAACCATCGAAGCCACCTATATACTGGCACACAACACAGACCAGATGATAAGCTCGTTCAACGACGAAGATGTAGCCAAGCTCACCAAGCGTTTTTCCATACTTATAGACTGCGTAAATCGTCTTGTGCCATACATGCCAGAGATGACCTCGCTGCAGAAATCGTTAGCACCACTCTCCAACTTCAACGCCACCAACGTTGTTCAACTCAAGACACAGCTTTTTGAACAAAAAGAACAAATAGAGAAATCCAGAACAGAACTGTTACGCTTCCTAAGCGAGCTAAACGAACATGAATGATATAATTCTATCCAGTCTGATTAACCTGTTCGCCTTGTTCGGTTCGTCGCACAACGTGGACAGCAATATCTCACGGACAACGCTGCGCAACTACCTTGTACGACACTTTGGCATACGCGAACCGCAAACGTATATCAACTTGTACGAAGACCTAAGGTCGTTTTACGACGACGGCATGTACAAAGACACCCTCGTAGGAGATATATGCAAACAGTTGCAAAGCAAGATAACCTTGCAAGAGCAGATACTGATGCTCTTGCGACTTATGGAATTTTGTGCTGCATCGCCAAACGATGAAAAAGAGTTGCTTTCCGACTCGCTATTTCAGAGCGTAGCCCAGCAGTTCAAGATTTCTGACGAGCTTTTTGCCAAACTTGTAGCCTTTGCCAGCTGCACCCCTACCAGCCGAGAGGTCGGCGACGCAGGCAAAGACGACGTGATGCTGCACCGCTTTGGGTCGAAATATGAAGTAACCCTCAAGACACTATGGCTGAAAGAATATAACAAGCTTCTCTTCACCTACATGGGCGACGAAGAGGTGCTGATGGCAGACATACCCGTGCTGCCCGGTGCCTTTCAGGAGTGGCAAAAATGCGATGTGCTGAAATGCCAGCGTTGCATACCAGCCTACTACACATCGATAATGGCAGCCTACGGCGAGACCGACGGTCCCGACGCCATAGAGATGTGCGGACGCGACATCAACTTCCACTTTGCCAACAATCCGAAATTTGGCATGCACAACCTGAGCTTCTCGCTCAAAAGCGGACAACTGGTAGCCATCATGGGCGGCAGCGGCACTGGCAAGACCACCCTGCTAACACTACTCAACGGCTCGATAATACCGCAAGAAGGCAGCATCACCATCAATGGGCACAACATACAAGAGCCAAACGTAAAAGCCCTTATAGGCTATGTGCCACAAGACGACCTGCTTATAGAAGAGCTAACGGTATATCAAAACCTATGGTTTACCGCCAAACTCTGCTTCAACGGCATGCCGAAAGAGGCGCTGCACAACAAAGTCATCAAAACATTGTCGGAGCTTGGCCTGGAACAAGCCAAAGATCTCAAAGTAGGGTCGCCTATCAACAAATATATCTCAGGCGGACAGCGCAAGAGATTAAATATAGCCCTCGAGCTAATACGCGAGCCTGCCGTGCTGTTTCTCGACGAGCCAACGTCAGGACTCTCGTCTACCGACACCGAAAAGGTGATGAATCTGTTGAAAGAGCAGACCTACAACGGCAAACTTATCATCGTCAACATCCACCAACCGTCGTCAGACGTCTACAAACTTTTCGACCGTCTATGGCTGCTCGACAAAGGCGGCTACCCTGTATTCGACGGCAACCCCATCGAGGCAGTATCGTATTTCAAAAATGCGGCACACTACGCCGACGCCAACCTTACCACATGCCCCACATGCGGCAACGTCAACCCAGAGGTTGTCCTCAACATTATCGACGAGAAATCCATCAACGATAGCGGACAGCTCACCGACACGCGCAAGACAACACCGCAAGAGTGGCATCAGCTCTATCTCGACCAGCGCAAGACATTTGAAAAGCCGCAAGAGATGGCGATACCAGTATCCAATCAGCGGCGACCATCAAAGCTGAAACAAACCGCCATCTTCTACATGCGCAACCTCAAGGCCAAGATAACCGACAAGCAGTACATGCTTATCACACTACTTGAGGCACCAGTGCTGGCCATCATCTGCGCCCTGCTCACACACTATGCTCCCGTAGAAGGCTACTCCATAATGGACAACAGAAACCTGATGTCATATTTCTTTATGGCAATCATCGTTTCTATATTCATAGGCATGAGCGGTAGCGCCGAAGAGATAATCAAAGACCGCGCCATTCTAAAACGCGAACGCTTCCTAAGACTCTCGTCAGCAAGCTACATCTGGTCCAAGATACTGTTTGTGCTTACTACAACGCTGATACAGACCCTGCTATTCGTCATCGTAGGCAACAGCATAATGGGATTGCACGGCATGTTCTGGCTATGGTGGCTGATACTATTTATATCAGCATTTCTTGCCGGACTGACAGGATTGCTGCTATCGCAGTGCCTCAGCTCAATAGTCTCTATATACATCACCATACCGCTGCTGCTGATACCTCAGATACTGCTATGCGGACTGGTGGTGGACTTCTCCGATCTCACGCCCAACAGCAAGACAGGCAACGTGCCAATAATAGGCGACGTGATACCCTCGCGCTGGGCTTTCGAAGCACTCGCCGTAACCTCGTACACCGACAACCCTTACGAGAAACCCCTTGCCACGTTGATGCAGGAGAAATACACTGCACAATACTACAACGAGGTATTTTTGAATGAGATGCAATCGCAATTAGAGACACTTGAAAGCGAGCGCACAAAAGGCGACTCAATGAAAGCAAGCCACCTCGAGCTCATCATCAACGAAATGCCTACACTTGCCGCAGTGTGCAACCTGCCACCATACGACGAGCCGTTGAGCATAGCCACCTACGACAGCGCCACATATACAAGCCTTGACAAATACTTCAACCAAGCAAAAGACATATTATCGAATCGAGGCAACAACGCCATACTAAAAGCCGACCTCATCATCAACAGAAAACTTGAAGAACTTGGCGGCAACAAAGAACTTATAGCCTTCAAGAAAGACAACGTCAACAACAAGCTGTCGAGCCTTGTACTGAACGAGAATGCGGCAAAGACCCACGATGTGATAGACGACCACATAGTGCCACGCATAGGCTTTGTATATGTAGAGCCACGTTCACACAATGGACGCGCTCCATTCTACAGTGGCGTCAAAATCATAGGCGACTGGCGTGTCAAAACATTGTGGTACAACATTGGAGTGCTTGGCATAATGAGCATACTTGTAGCATTAGCATTGTTTTACGACATACCAGGACGGTATTTACGAAAACAATAGCTACCACAAAAAAAATCGAAATAGCGGATAAGACAACATTTGGTCTATCCGCTATTTTTTTTATTCACCACAACAAAAACAAACAATTTATCGCAAAAGACACAACATTGAAAGAAAAAAAGTAATTTTGCAAAAAAATAGCATATCATGCGCAAATTTGTATATCCTGTTGATACCGACCAATTCAAAAAAATTCGCGAAAATAAAAAAGTCTATGTCGACAAGACAGAATACATCTACAATCTTGTCAATGAAGACAAATATCAATATGTCTTTCTCGCACGTCCACGTAGATTTGGCAAATCGTTACTTTGCAACACCATGAAAGCCTATTTTCAAGGCCAGAAAGAGCTGTTTGAAGGATTGAAGATAATGGAGCTTGAGAAAGAATGGAGAAAACATCCAGTACTGCATTTTATCCTAAGCGGATTAAAAAACGTTACCGTGCCACTCGCTCAATCCAAGTTAGGAAACCTCATCTCGGATTACGAGAAGATATACGGCTGCAATCCTGAGCTAAAGACACCTGGGGCAAGATTTCGCAATCTCATACACAACGCATACCAACAAACAGGCGAAGAAGTTGTGGTATTACTCGACGAATACGACGCAGCCATCATGCAACTAATGTACGACCACACGCAATTGGACAAAATGAGAGCAATGCTACGCGAGTTTTACCAAGTGCTTAAAGACGAAGGCGAATACCTTAAATTTGTATTTATTACAGGCGTAACAAAATTCTCACAACTAAGCATCTTCTCTGAATTAAACAATCTAAAACAAATTTCTATGATTGACAAGTATTCAGGGATATGCGGCATAACACAAAGAGAGCTAAACACCACGCTACGCCCATGCGTCGAAGACTTTGCATCACATCTAAACATCAGCACCGAAGAAGCATATACTCTGCTAAAAAGAAACTACGACGGCTACCATTTTTCAAAAACGAGCGAAGAGGTATATGCACCCTATAGTCTACTAAACGCCCTCAACGACAACACAATAGAAAATTACTGGTTTGACTCAGGCACCTCGTCATCACTGATAGAACACCTGCAGCACTTCCCCACCTTCAACCCACTCGATTACGATGGCATCGATCTAACCATCAATGCTTTTAGCACACCCTGCGAAAAAGCAGACACACCTATACCATTACTATACCAGAGCGGATATTTAACAATCAAAAATTATGACACCAAATACAATACATATACATTGCATTTCCCCAACTACGAAGTACGCCAAGGCTTGGTTGGCAACATGAGCGGATATCTGATGGACACTAACGAATTGGAGCGCGACAACACAACGCTATCAATGGCACGAGCCATCAATAATGGCGACCTATCATCAGCACTCATAGAATTTAGGTCCTACATAGCCAGCCTACCCTACGATGTCATCACCAAAAAAGAATGGATGAGCAAGCAGAAGCGAGAAGCCTTTTACAAGATGCTGATATATATCGTGTTTTCGCTATTAGACAGCAGAATAGACACCGAGGTGAAGAGCATACTTGGCAGAGCCGACGTAGTGATAAGAACAGAGAGCGACATCTATGTGCTTGAGCTAAAAGTTGACAACAGCGTAGACAACGCATTGGCACAAATAGATAGCAAAAGCTACGCCATACCCTACACTACCGACGGCAGGAAAATAACAAAATGTGGCATAGCCATATCATCAGAGCAACGCAACATCGTCCACTGGCGAGCCGTTGACATTAATGGTATCGTTATAGACGAACAAAAGTTCTAACCCAACAGAATCTTCGTTAGCATCAACTCGCCCTTGACATAAACGAACGTTTTCAATAAGCCGAGAGCAGATATGCCGAGGCGAGAAACGGTGCTATAAAACATAAAGAGTACTTGCATACACTTACCTTCGACAATAGACATGTGTTCGCACATCACGAGAAAGTAGCAAAAGTTGTATTAACACCTTGAATTCAACAGATACTGCGGCTACCATAATGGAGTCGAATATGGAACAAGTGCGTTTTGGTGTTGGTTCTATCAAGTTAGAAACTACGTCAGGAGTCTTGATGCCACTTGTGAACAAGATCGAGACGAAAATCACATAACAAATACTGTACAATCATTTTTGTTGGAACAAGTCGCTATGAGTGCCTGTGCTGAGCATCAAGAGCGTGAGCTTTATGTCATTCTGAACCCAGAGGAGCAGCCAGTCCAGAGCAATATGGCACTCCCATTCACCCTCATGTTTGACAGACAACTTGTGCGGACGACATGAAGAAGGAAGTGGTGTCCCATTTTGTAGTTTGTCTATAACATTCCACAATTTGTTAATGTTGTAACCACGTTTCTTGCACATCTTCAAGTCGTGTAAGAAATTCTTATCTGTTGTTCTTCTTCTGACACATTGTATTTTCTGTTTTTCACAGTCAATGCACGTTATATTTTATAATCACTTGATTTCTATTTCTTCTGCTTAGCTACTTCCATCATATACTCATCTGCCACATAGAGGTCGCCATAGAGGTAGAGGTCTGAGGAGCGGTCGTGCAAGCGAGCACACGTCTCGCTTGCATAGAAACGCATCAAAGCTTCTACTGGAGAAATATTTAGCCTGCGCGAAAGTTCCATACTAATGCCTCCGATGCGGTTACTCATGATTATCTCTTGAATTACAGGAGACTTGACAGGGTCGTCATACTGTTTCTGTTCCATTGAAAACAAGCTTATATTGTTCGATACAGAACGCCACAAAGTAGGCAATGTCAATATCTCTATTCATCGAGAGGTGTTGTTTTCTTCAATATACTATTCTGAGAGGTGCTGTGAATGAGGATAATGAGACGGGAGATATTCAAAACGAATATCGTAGATGTCAACGTTTCTTTTATAACGAATAGTGAAGGTGAAAGTCTCGTAGAAGAATTTGTGCACGTTGTTTTCAAAGACATGACGCACATAACCTGATGCCTTAGCTTTGTCGACGATACGCTGATACCATTCCTCGTTGGGATATTTCCAGTTGCCTTTGACAAGGGACCTTGCCACGACGACGCGGTTGTCGAGGATTTCGAAGATAATGCTGTCGCGCGTCTGATATATGACACGTTCACCGGAACCATCGACAATACGTATGCCAGGGAAGTCGTTGAAAAGCTGAGGCACAGACCTTCCCAAGCGGCCGTCGGGTACGCCATGACGATAAATAGTGTCGACAGGCATGGCGACAGGAGGTATGCCCACGCCCGACACGGCAGCCGCTTGTGGACGCAGGGAGTTCTGCGGACGCGAGACAGGGACATAAGGCTTTTCGCGTATGACGCGCTCAATCTGAGCAAAAGAGCCATACGACAGCGAAAGGAGCAACAAGCATGAAAAAAGACAACGATACAACATATAAAATGGAATTGCAAAGGGCTTGCAACAGCATTGCAACGCTATATAAAAAAACTGTCTGGCAAGAACGTCGATATTGCAGACTCTGCCAGACAGTATATTACGAAAAAAAACTATTTATCCTTACGGACAGCCTTAAAGGCAAGCTTTCTATAAGATGTGATAGAGGTGAGCCAGTTGTCGGTCTTCTCGCCGAAATAGCCGTCCCATGTAATGGTGTTGCTCTTGTAAGCCACCGTGTTGCCCTTAAACAGAATGGTCTTGCCATTCAAAGCGTTGGTGCAGAGAAGATTCATATAGCCGCCCTTGGCAGTACCAAAAATAGAGTCGAGGACAGGGTAGAACTCCTGTGACTTAAGATCCTCATCTTCGGTAGTAAAAGAAAGCTTGGCGATAAGCTTGGATTCGAAGAGCGTAACATCGAGCAGCTTGGCGTCAACACCGTCAATCTTAAGCGAAGCAGAATAAGACTCAGACTCAGTACCTATTCCAAGACCATTGCAGGTAATGGTAACATCGTAGTTGCCGTAGAAGTCGGTAAGTTTTGCCTCAGGGTCTTCGGTCTCCTCCTTGGAGCAAGAGGTAAATACCGCAGCCATAGAAAGGATGGCAAAGAGATAGAAAACAATTTTTTTCATATTGATAAAATTAAAGATTAAAAAAAATTCAAAAGCAAAGATACAAAAAAATCTGCTGCACTCAAAAAAATCAATTAATAGGCTGCACCATTCTACGCAGTTGCTCAATGTCGAGCTGCTGATACGAGGTGTTGTCGGGATCGTTGAACAAAGCTTTATTCTGGTTGTAGCTCTCCACCTTATAGTTTACAGCGCGGTCGAAAAGAGAGCGAGCGACGGCGATTTTAAGCTGATCGAAAGAGAGCTTGCCTGAAGCATACGCATTTTGCTGAGAGGTGGAAAGATATTTCTTTATCTTGTTGTATTCCTTATCCGACAGACGGCCGTTCTCGTCGAGCGACTTGGCAAGAGCAGGGAAGTTGACCCACGAGGTGATGGTAGTCTCAAGAAGGAGTATGTTTGACTTGTTGCGATTGAGATAACAGCCCAGATAGGCATGGCACGGCTCGATGAAGATAACAGGCTTCAGCCCCACCTTGCGCAACAAAGAAGCGAAAAAGACACAAGCATCGACACAATTAGCCTGACGCGAGTTATAGACCTGATCGAAGAAACGAATACGCTGAACATTGGCTCGCTTGGACGGATTGGAAGTGCAGGAGATAGAAGAATAAGTGATGCCACGCTCGAGGGCATCATACCAGAAGGCAAAGACCTGTTCCTTAACCATCTTCTCGCCCTGCTGGTAGCCCACAAAACGATTGATGATATTATTGTCGATAACACGCGTAAGAATGGTATCAATATATGGGTGATCCTCATTGACATATCCTGCAAATATCCACCGAATGTCGATAGACTTGCCAGCACTATCGTTCAACGCTAACAGACATTCGTTGGCAGAACGATAGTTGAGGCGAACATTTTTGACATCAACCTCTTCATCGTTGATATAGCAGGTAAAGGTAAAGTCCACCGCACCCTGCTGACGGACATTATAAAGAACCGGATACTTCCACTTGATTTGCGGAGAAAAGATGTAATGTGCATTACGTTCTTGCATAACCTCCTGAAAGACCGTGGTATAACTAAGCTGAGTAGAATCGATGACCACACGTAGAACAGCATCTTTGACCGGGTTGGTAACCTCGACAGTAAAAAGCGACGAAGTTTGCTTATCGGAGCCCTGGTAAGAAGAGAGAGCGAGAATAAACGAAGGATAGATGCAGTTTTCAAAATATGAATTGTAAGATGCCTTGAACTTAACAGCAGAAGGGTCGTACTGCCGTGTCGATGTATTGCCGCCACAAGAGACTACCAAAAGGGCAAACAAGACTGACAACAGGATATACAAACAACGTTTCATAACACTACATAAACATGCCAGAGATAATGACGATGACGAGGGCAATAGGTGCCAGATAACGTGCCAGGAAGCGCAGCACCGGATAATAGCCAACCTTCAGCGTAGAGTGGTTGGAAAGTTCATCGATAATGTCATCTTGACGCATCACCCAGCCGAAAAAGAGTATAGTGCCCAAGGCGGAGAGAGGCGGCAGGTATATACTATTGATAGAGTCGATGAAGTCAAACATGTTTTTGCCAGCAATAGTAAACGAGTTCCACACTCCGCCGCCCAGCGAGATGACCACAGCCACCAAAGCAGTAGCCAAGGAGATAACAATAGTAGACTTGAGACGATGTGAGGTGAAGGTCTCGGCGAAGCACGCCATCAAGCCTTCGAGCAACGATATGGCGCTGGTAAGTGACGCCAAGACAATGAGCAAGAAAAAGAGCGAAGAGAACACCCCCCCCATAGAGCCCATGGAATTGAACACGGCAGGCAGCACCTTGAACACCAATCCCGGCCCGCCAGCAGGCTCCATGCCGCAAGCAAACACGGCTGGGAAAATAACGATGCCAGAACATATAGCAATAAGGGTGTCGCTAAAAGTAATCCAGAGAGAAGTCTTGAGGAGGTTGTCGTCCTTGGGGATATACGAGCCATAGACAACCATTGCCGTCATGCCCACCGACAGCGAGAAGAGAGCTTGCCCCAGGGCTGCAAGGACGCCTTCGCTTGTGAGTTTTGAAAAGTCGGGAGAAAAAAGATAGCTCAGGCCTTGCGAAGCTCCTGGCATAGTCAGCGAGCGGATACTCAAGACCAGAAGCAAGACAATAAGCACAGGCATAAGCACCTTGGAAACAGCCTCAACGCCCTTTCGCACGCCGCCAAGAATGATAACGGCAGTGATGACAACAAATACAGAGAGACACAAGATAGGTCTGCCCACCGAGGTGGAAAAAGAAACGAAATAGTTGTTGAGCAGCTCAGAGTCCTGCCCCATAGTAGCGAGAACGCCCGTGCAAGCGTCGAAGAAATAGCTAAGCGTCCACCCCGACAGCACCCAATATTGCGACAAGATACAGAAGCAGCCGACAATAGCAATAATGCCCACATACTTCCAGCTCTTGTGTTTAGGCGACAGCGCCTCGATAGCAAAGACCGGCGTATGCTGAGACCGGCGGCCTATGACAAACTCGCTCATCAACAGCACCATGCCAAGAAAGAATACAAACAAGATATACACCAGCAGAAAGGCGCCGCCGCCATACTTGCCACATATATACGGGAAACGCCATATATTGCCCAGTCCTACAGCCGACCCTACGGCAGCCATAATGGCGCCAAAACTGGAAGAGAAAGAGTATTTATTAGCCACTTGTGATAGAATTTATACCAGCGGAAGCACTGGCACTATGATTTTATTTTTTATTGAGTACGATCAGGATTTTGAGCCACAAAGTCAGCCCACGAGGCAGACTTGCTCTTGCGAGAGTGCTTGGGCATGAGTTGCTGACGGATGTCC
>JAZRVD010000139.1:0-4357 GCA_045598945.1 Bacteroidales bacterium
AACGGCGGGGCGACGCCCGAAGCCGGAGTCAACGATGACATACTGATACACGGCCGCAACGGCAACCTGATAAAAGCACGCACACAGGGTCAGAAACAGATAGTGCACGCCGTGCAGCACAACGACATAGTGTTTGCCATAGGGCCCGCCGGCACCGGCAAGACCTACACCGCCGTGGCCATGGCAGTACGCGCGCTGAAGAACAAGCAGATACGCCGTATTGTGCTGACACGTCCAGCCGTAGAGGCTGGCGAGAACCTGGGCTTTCTGCCAGGCGACTTGCGCGACAAGCTGGATCCCTACCTGCAGCCACTCTACGACGCCCTGCGCGACATGATACCGCAGCAAAAGCTGCTCAGCTACTGGGAAGACAACACCATAGAGATAGCACCGTTGGCATTCATGCGCGGCCGCACACTGTCGGACGCCTTTGTTATCCTCGACGAAGCGCAGAACGCCACCTCGGCACAGATAAAGATGTTTCTCACACGCATGGGACATAACGCCAAGTTTGTGGTTACTGGCGATGTAACGCAGATAGACCTCCCCCGCCACTACCAAAGCGGTCTGATGCACGCCGCCAACCTGCTCGAAGGCATAGAAGGCATAGAGGTGGTGAACCTGTCGCATACCGACGTGGTGCGCCACCCCTTGGTAACACAGATAATACAAGCATACGACAAGCATGATAACACACCCCAACTGTAAGGTCAACCTCGGTCTACACGTGCTCAGCCGCCGCCCCGACGGCTACCACAACATAGAGAGCATATTCCTACCCGTAAAGGACATCTACGACGTGCTGGAGATAACGCCAATAGACACTGCCGGCGAGCCGCACGCCACGTTCTCTACCAACGACCCCCTGCTGCAAAGCGACGACAACCTATGTATGCGTGCCTACAAGCTTATGCGCCAGCAGTTTCCATCACAGGTTGGCAGCGTGGCTATACACCTCGACAAGCGCATACCCTACGGTGCCGGCATAGGCGGCGGCTCGTCAGACGCGGCCTTTACCATGAAAATGATAACGGAAATGTTTAGTATCGACATTACCGACTACGAGCTGGCATGCCTCGCAGCACAGGTAGGCGCCGACTGCCCGTTCTTTATCTACAACCACACGGCCTACGTTACCGGCATAGGCGACATGATATTGCCCGTAGATTTCGACTTGGAGAAACACGGACTGACAATAGAGATTGTCAAACCCGAAGGCGTCAGCATCTCCACACGCGAAGCCTACGCCGGCATCACCCCACGCGACAAACGGCCAGAGCTGCATACCCCCAACATTGCTAACGCCTTGCTATGCCCTGTGGAACAATGGCGCGAACTTTTTGTCAACGACTTTGAACAAAGCGTGGTGCCAAACCACCCAGAGATAGCCGCACTCAAACAGCGTTTTTACGACAACGGAGCACTGTACGCCTCTATGAGCGGGTCGGGTTCCGCCGTCTTTGCAATAAACAAAAGACAAAGATAGTCAATAGGTTGACAACCAACCTTTGGCAATACACAAAAAAAGACGTAACTTTGTAGGTCGTCAAAGACCACAAAATAAACAACAACATCAACATAACAAATATGGTAGATTACAAAGCTATAGGACTGGTAAACACACGCAAGATGTTTGCCAAGGCAGTTGATGGCGGCTATGCTATCCCTGCTTTCAACTTCAACAACATGGAGCAGCTGCAAGCCATCATCATGGCATCGGTAGAGACCAAGTCGCCCGTCATACTGCAAGTTAGCAAAGGTGCTCGCGAATACGCCAACCAGACACTGCTGCGCTATATGGCAGAGGGTGCCGTAGGCTATGCCAAAGAGCTGGGTTGCCATCATCCAGAGATAGTGCTGCACCTCGACCACGGCGACAGCTTCGAGACCTGCAAGAGCTGCATAGACATGGGCTTCAGCAGCGTGATGATCGACGGCAGCTCGCTGCCTTACAACGAGAACGTAGCCCTCACCAGACGCGTGGTAGAGTACGCTCACCAGTATGACGTTACCGTAGAAGGCGAGCTGGGCGTGCTGGCAGGCGTAGAAGACGAGGTGTCGGCAGCCGAGAGCCACTACACCAAGCCCGAAGAGGTGATAGACTTTGTGTCCAAGACCGGCGTAGACAGCCTCGCCATATCCATAGGCACAAGCCATGGCGCCTACAAGTTCACGCCAGAGCAGTGCACCGTAGACGAGAAGACCGGCCGCCTGCTGCCACCACCATTAGCCTTCGACGTACTTGCCGCCATAGAGCAGAAGCTCCCCGGCTTCCCCATCGTGCTACACGGCTCCAGCTCTGTGCCACAAGAAGAGGTAGACACCATCAACCAGTACGGCGGCAGCCTCAAACAGGCTGTGGGCATTCCCGAAGAGCAGCTGCGTCAGGCCGCCAAGAGCGCCGTGTGCAAGATAAACATCGACAGCGACAGCCGCCTCGCCATGACAGCAGCCATACGCAAGGCCCTCGCCGAGAAACCTGCCGAGTTTGACCCACGCAAATACCTCAAACCAGCCCGCGAAAGCATGAAAAAGATGTATATCCACAAGATAAACAACGTGCTGGGCTCCAACGACAAGCTCATTGAGCTGTAATCGCCGTTGCAATACATCACAACCACAGGCAATACGTGTTGGCTAAACTATACACCGTCAATACGTATTGTCTTGTTCCAATTTTAAGCATTAGCATCATACTGTACAGTGAGCGATATTTTCATAAAAGGGGCAAGGATTAACAACCTAAAGAATATAGACGTTACCATACCGTCAGGCAAACTTGTAGTTATCACCGGGTTGAGCGGCAGCGGCAAGTCGTCGCTGGCTTTCGACACCCTCTACGCCGAAGGGCAACGCCGATATGTGGAGAGCCTGAGCAGCTATGCGCGCCAGTTCCTGGGACGAATGAGCAAGCCCGAAGTGGACTATATCCACGGCATTTCGCCAGCCATAGCCATACAGCAAAAAGTCAACACCACCAATCCGCGCTCTACCGTCGGCACCTCGACAGAGATATACGAGTACCTCAAGCTCCTCTTCGCCCGCATAGGCCGCACCTACTCGCCTGTCAGCGGCGTAGAGGTGCAGCGCCACACGGTGAGCGACGTGGTAGACCACATCTACTCCCTGACCGACGAGAGCAAGGTATTCATACTGGCACCGTTGCATGTTAGCGAAGACAGACCACTCAAAGCACAGCTACAGATGCTTATGCAAGAGGGCTTTATGCGCGTGTCGATAAAAGGCACCATAGTCCTCATAGAAGACTTCCTGTCGCAAGCCGACATGCCCGAATACAGTGTGGCAGACAAAGATGGCGAGACCAACTACCTGCTGCTTGTCGACCGCATAACACTGCGCAAGAGCGACGACGAGCAGCTCTCGCGTATCAGCGAATCGGTACAGACGGCATTCTTTGAAGGACGCGGAGCCTGCGTGGTGCGCCACATAGAGCCCCTCGACAGCGGCAAGGCAGCCCCAACGCCCGTAGAGATGCAGTTCAGCAACCGCTTCGAGGCCGACGGCATAACCTTTGAGAAACCCAACCCCAACTTCTTCAGCTTCAACAACCCCTACGGTGCCTGCCCCACATGCCAAGGCAACGGCAGCGTGATAGGCATTGACGAAAATCTCGTAGTGCCAAACAAGACCCTCAGCATCTTCGACGGCGCCGTGGTATGCTGGCGCGGCGAGAAGATGGGCGAATGGCGGCAGCAACTCATACGCATGTCATCACGCCTCAACTTCCCTATCCACACCCCCTACTGCCAGCTTACCCAAAGACAGCGCGACATACTATGGCACGGCATAGACAGCTGGGAGGGCATAGACGGATTCTTCCGCTGGGTAGAAAGCCAGGCGTACAAGATACAGTATCGCGTAATGCTGGCACGCTACCGCGGCAAGACCACATGCCCCGATTGCAAGGGGTCGCGGCTACGTCCCGACGCAGAATACGTGAAAGTGTGCGGCGCCTCTATCAGCCAGCTCACCCGCATGCCTATCAGCGACTTCGCCGAATGGCTGAAAAGCGTAGACAACGGCACCAGCACTCCACCACTCACCCCCAACGAGATAAAAGCCTCCGAACGTCTGCGTATAGAGCTGCGCAACCGCGTAGGCTACCTTATCGACGTAGGCTTGGGCTACCTCACCCTCAACCGCCTCAGCAACTCGCTGTCGGGCGGCGAGTCGCAGCGCATCAACCTTGCCACCTCGTTGGGCAGCTCGCTGGTAGGCTCCATGTACATCCTCGACGAACCATCTATCGGTCTTCACAGCCGCGACACACAGAAGCTAATATACGTACTCCTCAAGCTGCGCGACTTGGGCAACACCGTCATCGTGGTGGAACACG
>JAZRVD010000140.1:0-4045 GCA_045598945.1 Bacteroidales bacterium
GTTGGATGATACGTCCCACGTCTCCCGATTTCGGTATATGGCACCAATTTATGCCAAGTCAGCTTTATGCTATAATGGATGTACATGTATGCCAGCAAACGAAAAGCCTTTTGTCGCATCCTCATGCCGATTGGAAAGGGTGTGTTGAACTAACTAATATTTTCCGTCAGTGGTGTCCCTTGGATCCGTTGAAATATGATATAGCTCTTATGGTGCGTGCTGACAGCTAAGTTGAACGAAAAAAGTATTTATAACTATGAAAATATTTTCAAAAATCTTTTTCTTTCTTTTCTCTATCTTTTTATTTGTAGGTTGCAACACATCGCCTAAGAAACAGACAACAGATGTTGTAGTAGAAATCAACGGACAGGAGTTTTGTTTTGTATGGGTCAATGGTGGCACTTTTGAAATGGGTGAAGCTCACGGCAATGAATATAGCGACAGATTGGACCATACTGTTACGCTTGATGGTTTCTATATGGGCAAATATGAGGTTACGCAAGCTCAATGGCGTGCTATCATGGCGTACAACCCTTCGAGTCATCTTGGCGACGACAATCCGGTAGATTTCGTTACATGGAATGAATGTCAGGAGTTTATACAAAAGTTAAACAATCTCTCCGACAAGCAATTTGCTATGCCTACCGAGGCTCAGTGGGAGTTTGCTGCACAGGGTGGTAACAAAAGCAGAAATACCCTTTATTGTGGCGACGACAACATAGATGCTGTGGCATGGTATCTTGGCAATAGCGATGGTACGACGTATCTTGTGGGCAAGAAAGTGCCTAACGAATTAGGCTTGTTCGATATGAGCGGCAATGTGTGGGAATGGTGCCAGGACTGGTATCATCGTTCGTACTATAAACAGTCGCCAGAACACAATCCTGTCAATAATGATATGTCAGATTCGTGGGGTGAGCGTGTGATTCGTGGTGGTGGCTGGCGTAGCTCTGCCAACGATTGCAGTATAACCTATCGCCACTATTTTGAACAAGACCGTGCAAGCAGTTTCATTGGCTTTCGTCTCGTCATGCTGTCGAAATGATATTATATTGCGTTGCAAAACTAAGGCCGTTTATCTTTGTGATATGCGGCCTTGTTTTTATTTGGTCTCTTTGTAGTATTCCTTGCCGTCTATGTAGTAGGTTATGGTGCAGGTGTTGTCTTTGTTGTATTTGTATTTTCGGGTCTCTACGCTTTTGTCGTCGGTGTTTTCTTCATAGTAATGCCTTTCGCGTCGCACCATGTTGCCGTGTTTGTCGTAGCGGTTGTTTTCCCTGTATAGTAGTATTTCGTCGGCGGTGTATGTCTCTATCTGTGTGATGTTGCCGTGTGTGTCGTAGGCTGTTAGCTGTCTTTGGCTCACCACACCTGCTGTATCGTAGCTGTATGTTATCCTAACGGATAGGTTGTTGTCGGCGTCATAGATGTCGTGTATCGATTGTGTCAGTCTGCCGTCATTGCCTTTTGTTGTCAAAGTTTGTGCTTGTGCAATGGTTGCCATGAGGCAGAATAGGATGGATATGGATAGTTTTTTGCTATGCTTCATGGTTGGGTGTATAAATATAAACAGCATGCCTTGCTTGTTGAGGGTAGGGCATGCTGTGTTATTGTTGTATGATGTTTTATCGTGTTAGTTTGCGGTAGCGCAGGCGGTGAGGTGTGTCGTCGCCCAAGCGTTTGCGTCGGTTTTCTTCGTATTCGCTGTAGCTGCCTTCAAAGAAGTAAACCTGCGAGTCGCCCTCAAAGGCGAGGATATGCGTGCATATACGGTCGAGGAACCAGCGGTCGTGGCTGATGACTACGGCGCAGCCGGCAAAGTTTTCCAGGCCTTCTTCAAGGGCGCGCATCGTGCCTACGTCAATGTCGTTGGTTGGCTCGTCGAGCAGCAGCACGTTGGCCTCGCTCTTCAGTGTCAGTGCCAGGTGTAGTCGGTTGCGTTCTCCGCCGCTCAATACGCCTGCCTTTTTGCTTTGGTCGTTGCCGCTAAAGTTGAAGCGTGATATGTATGCGCGTGCGTTAATCATTCTGCCACCCATGGATATTAGCTCGTTGCCTTCCGACACCACTTCGTAGACACTCTTCTCCGGGTCGATATTCACATGCTGTTGGTCTATGTATCCTATTTTGACGGTCTCTCCTACGGTAAATGTGCCTGTATCTGGCTGCTCTTGTCCCATAATGAGGCGAAACAGCGTGGTCTTGCCGCAGCCGTTGGGACCTATCACGCCAACGATGCCTGCCGGTGGCAGCGTGAATGTTAGGTTTTCGTATAGCAGCTTGTCGCCAAAGGCTTTGCTTACGCCTTCTACTTCCAACACTTTGTTGCCCAGTCGTGGCCCGTTGGGGATAAAGAGTTCGAGGCTCTGCTCTTTCTCTTTTACATCTTCGTTAAGCATGCGGTCGTAGGCTGCAAGACGTGCTTTGCCTTTGGCGTGCCTTGCTTTGGGTGCCATGCGGGCCCATTCCAACTCGCGTTGCAGGGCTTTGCGGCGTTTGCTCTCTTGTTTCTCTTCCATAGCCAGGCGTTGGCTCTTTTGGTCGAGCCATGAGGAGTAGTTGCCTTGCCATGGTATGCCTTCGCCACGGTCGAGTTCGAGTATCCATCCTGCCACGTTGTCGAGGAAGTACCTGTCGTGGGTTACGGCTATCACTGTGCCTTTGTACTGGCGCAGGTGCTGTTCAAGCCAGTCTATGCTTTCTGCGTCGAGGTGGTTGGTAGGCTCGTCGAGCAGCAGTATGTCCGGCTCTTGTAGTAGCAGTCGGCAGAGTGCCACCCTGCGGCGTTCGCCGCCGCTGAGGTTGGCTACAAGCTGGTCTTCGTCGGGGCAGCGTAGTGCGTCCATGGCAAGTTCCAGCCTGCTGTCGAGGTTCCATGCGTCGTGTTGTTCCAGCAGCTCGGTCAGTTCGCCTTGACGCTGGCATAGCTTGTCAAAGTCTGCGTCGGGCTCTGCAAAGGCGTTGTTCACCTCTTCGTATTCCTTGAGCATGTCTACAACATCTTGCACGGCTTCTTGCACCACCTCTTTCACTGTCTTGTTGTTGTCTAACTTAGGCTCTTGCTCTAACAGGCCTACGCTGTAGCCTGGCGAGAACACTACCTCGCCTTGGTAGTCTTTGTCTACGCCGGCGATGATTTTGAGAAGTGTTGATTTGCCTGAGCCGTTGGTGCCTATGATGCCTATCTTGGCGCCATAGAAGAATGACAGGTATATGTCTTTCAGTATTTGGCGTGATGGTGGGATAAGCTTGCCCACGCCTACCATGGAGAAGATGATTTTCTTGTCGTCGCTCATAATGGGTTGTCTATGTTGTTAAACGATTGATTAATTTACAAGGCGCACAGCAAAGCCTTGATAGTAGTAGTCGTAGTATTGTGGGTCGATAGTGCCGTTGTAGAAGTGCATGCCGCATGCCATGCGTACAGCGCCGGAGGCGTCGAGGTCTGTGCTGCAGGGAAACAGTTCGGCAGATGCTGACCAGTAGTATCCGCTCTGAGTGGTCTGCACGGTGCTTTTTTCTTTGCGGTAGCCTGTGGCTGGCAGGAAGATGGCGCCGTGCTGCTCAGCTATGGCCCATTGCGTGGTGTCGTAGATGTTGTCGGAGTAGTCGCACGCGCCGCTTGTAAAGGTTATACCTTCCGGCTGGCTCCAGTTGTTTGGCAATAGTATAAGTCCGTTGACGTTGGCCACTGTGGCGAGACCGTTGAGTTTTTTTGCGTTGGGTCTGCCTTCAAGCAGGTATATCCATTCGTTGCGTGTAGGCGTGCGCCATATATCTGCTGTCCTGTCGTCGCCGATGATGTTGTTTACTCCCCAGTCGTAGCCTGTACCTGCGATACTTTCTATGTCTTGCGGGTAGTATATCATCGATGTTGACGAGAGGTAGGGGTATTTGAAGTCGTACCCGCTTGTGCCCCAGCCGAAGAGGTCTATCCAGCCGTTGTATGTCTCCGCTATCCCGTTGTTGCCGTTGCCTATCACATCGTATTGATGTTCGGCAAAGCGCCATTTGCTGGTGCTGGCGTTGTATTGCAGGTTGCCTC
>JAZRVD010000141.1:0-16896 GCA_045598945.1 Bacteroidales bacterium
ATGTGTAGGATAGATGTCGAAAGGAAAAACCTGTTCAAAATTACCAGAGAAAACAAATGGGCGAACACTGCCATGATAGTTTGTATCGAACTTAGGTGCAGTGCAACGGCACTTGCTCAACAACGACGGGCAGCACTTGGCGAAAAAGCCGCTAAGGAATGTGCGAGAGAAGCTGAACTTGTGAAAACCAGGCAGAAGCCAGCCCATAAAGTCGTAGTAATCGCCTTCTGGCAGCACAGAGACAAGACTGTCGTAAGCACAGATATAGCCATCGTTGGCTATCTGCGTGCCTGACAAGACATTGCCAGAAATGATACGAGCACCATCACTTTCTGTCTCACTAACAGCAGGATACGCTGTGTTGCAGACTTGCGTCTGCATAATCTGTGCAATCTGAGCGCCAGCAATGACACGATAGTAGTGAGGGTCTTTAATCTGAGGGCCAGCAACAGCAACAACCTTTTCCGGAGAGTAGACGCCCGTAGCAAGGAGTCGGCCTATATTGGCTATATCTTGAGGGTTGATAGTCCATACGACATCGCCCTTGTTGATTGGACAATACTTGGCAATTTGCGGGCCGACGTTGCCGGCAGGATGAGGGCCATTAACTATATGAACTGAGATGTTGCTGATAGCTTGCTTTTCAACCACATTCAGCAGACGTTGACCGGCACGGAAAGAGAGGTGGAGAGTGCCTTCTGTCAGAGTAGCAAGAGCTTGCAGACCTTTGACGAATTCATCATCACGGCCTTCCAAGGCGTAGTCGTAATCCACGCCCAACGGAGCGCTATCGAAACAGCTGACGACTATTGCCTTAGGTTTGTCGTCAGGATTGGCCACTGTGCCAAAGGGACGCTGACGCAACATGGTCCAAAGACCTGATTGAAGGAGTTGTTCCTTAAGGTCAGATGGCAATGTGGCGGGTGTTTTGTCTACATTGTCGTCCTTTTCGACCACCACAGCCAGGAGGAGGCGCTTGTCGCCTCTTAAAACAGTCTTGACACGACCTGTAACTGGGGAACAGAAGCGAATACGCTCGTTCTTTTTATCGATAAACAGGACATCGCCTGCAGCTACAGTATCGCCCTCGGCCACCGACAGACGCGGCACAAGACCCACGAAGTCGGTAGGCTTGACTGCATAGGTGGCGATGTCGCGAGCATCGGTAGTGCGACGCACAGCAACGCCATCAATAGGCAGGTCAAGACCTTTTTTTATATTGATAATATTTGCCATAGGGTATTATTATTAAACTTACTAATTCCAAGTCTCAAACCGCATCGATGGGAACGATACTGTATGAGACTTGGAATTGGTGTTCTAACTATGATAAAAATCAAAGATTAGTGGTTCAGAGGCACACCTTCAACGAATACAGGCTCGAGCATATTCTCAGGACGCATAATCTTGTCGAACTGCTCTTGTGTGAGGTAGCCATGCTCGAGGACGAGCTCTTTGACACCGCGGCCGGTCTGAAGAGCCTCTTTGGCGACCTTGGTGCTCTGCTTGTAACCGATATAAGGGTTGAGCATGGTAACAATTCCGATGCTGTTGTCGACGAGTTCCTTGCAACGTTTCTCGTTGGCCTCGATACCATCGATGCAGAGGGTGCGGAGAGTGTCGACACCATTCATAAGGAGATGTATGCTCTCGAATACGGCGTAGGTCATGACAGGCTCCATAACGTTGAGCTCGAGCTGAGCATTGTCGCAGCCCATAGCAACGCAAGTGTCGTTACCGATAACCTTGTAGTTGATTTGGTTCATAACCTCTGGGATAACAGGGTTGACCTTGCCTGGCATAATAGATGAGCCTGGCTGACGCTCTGGGAGGTGAAGCTCGGCGAGGCCGCAACGGGGACCGGAGCCCATAAGACGGAGGTCGTTGCAGATTTTGTTGATCTTAAGGCTGAGACGCTTCATGGCGCCGCTGTACTGGACGAGACAAGTTGTAGCACTTGTGGCCTCGATGAGGTTATCAGCGAGCTTAACATTCCAACCGGTGATTTTGCGAAGAGCCTCATCACAGAGTTTGCTATAGCCAGGGAAGGCGCAGATGCCTGTTCCGATAGCGGTAGCGCCCATATTGTGTGTCAAGAACTCTTGAGCGGCGTGCTCGAGATTTTCCATTTCAAGACGAATGGTAGCGGCGAAACCGCCGAAAGTCTGACCTAGGGTCATAGGAACGGCATCCTGAAGCTGGGTACGACCCATCTTGATGATGCTCTTGAACTCAACAGACTTTTTCTCAAGGCTCTTGGCGAGTTGCTCAAGATGACCCATAAAGTCGAAGTGCTCGAGATAGAGACCCATGTGGATAGCGCATGGATAAGCGTCGTTGGTAGACTGAGAGCCGTTGACGGTATCATTAGGCCAGCAGTATTGATACTCACCTTTCTGATGACCCATGTGCTCGAGGGCGATGTTGGCGATAACCTCGTTGGCGTTCATGTTGGTAGAAGTACCCGCACCACCTTGAATCATATCGACGGGGAACTCGTTAATATACTTGCCAGCAAGAAGTTCATCGCAGGCAAACTGGATAGCCTCGCTCTGTTCCTTGGTGATCATGTTGACCTGACCGTTGGCGATAGCGGCTGCTTTCTTGGTATAAGCAAGACCCTTGATGAAGTTGGGGAAGTCGCTAAGTTTGCGACCGCTGATGTTGAAGTTTTCGATTGCACGGAGTGTCTGGACGCCGTAGTAAGCCTCTGCGGGAATTTGTTTTTCACCAAGCAGGTCACTTTCAGTGCGGAATGCTTTGTTTGTCATTGTTCTAAACTTTTGATAAATTATTATGAATTACTTTTAAGTTCTCTTGCTTTTGACGGCTCTTGCCGTCTCACCTATATTCATCACCTAAATATTAGGTATAAAAAATACAAAAATAGAAAAGAAGCCCCTCGTTACATCTTTTTCTCACCCGCACAACACCATATTTCCGTACACAACACACCATATAACAATACGTTAAATCCACTCACACCACTCTTCTTATAGTTTTTTTACAGACCACAAAAATACAAATATTTTTTTAGAATGAAAAATAAGTAATGCACATTTTATTGACATCTTACTTTTGAAAAAAGGAGTCGGCCGACGCTATGTTTAAGGAAGTTTCACATGCAGGTAGTTGTTCATAAATACATGTAAAATAGTCGAAATAAGGGCAAAACAAGCAGAATGAAAAAAAAATCATACCTTTGCATTTTCCTATAGTAAAAAAAATTGATACCCTCAAGCAATATATCGGAGACCGCGACCAGACAGATGGAAAGCAGCATTCAGCGACTGACAAGGCTGTCAGAGCTATTGCGCCAAGAGCAGCATGCTGAAGAAGAACGCTACAAGGAAAATCTAAACGCCAGCAATATCAGCGGACGCATGCACGAAAGCGGCGTACACTACCCTATTGCTATTGGCGAAGCATCGTACAACGCCCTCGGCAACTTGATACTGCATACCACCTACGAATATGACGAAGAGATAATAGAGAACGAATTTGAGCCAAGCAAGACCGTAATCTTTTTCCATATACAAGAAGACAGCATTTGCCCTATAGCAAGACAGTGCCTTATAGAACGCGTAGAAGATGGCAAGATTGACATCCGGCTGCCAGACAGTCAATGCCTTCAGCAAATAAAATCGGTTGACGGACACCATCTACTCGGCATACAAATAGGTATAGACAACACGTCGTATACCGTGATGCAAGAGGCATTGCGCCATTTCATCACCACTACAGACGAACGCAAAATAGAGCTTCGCGAGACGCTCATCGGATTGCGACGCCCTCGATTTACAGACAAGCCACTGCTACGTTTTTCATGGCTTAACGAAAGTCAAAATCAAGCCATACAGAAAATCGTAGAGGCCAAAGACATTGCCATAATACACGGTCCTCCAGGCACTGGCAAGACAACGACAATGGTAGAAGCCATTATTGAGACATTGCAAAGAGAGCCACAAGTGATGGTATGCGCGCCCAGCAATACGGCTGTAGACTGGATTAGCGAGCAACTTAGCCTACGAGGCATTCATGTACTACGCATAGGCAACCCCATGCGCATCAACGATGAGATGCTGGCTTGCTGCTATGAGCGAAGATACGCCGACCACCCCGACTACAGTGAGCTGTGGAGCATACGCAAACTACTGCACACCCCAAAACTGATACAGGAGCAAGGGCAAAAAAAAGCCGCGCGGCTGCAAAAGCTGAGGCAACGCCAAACCGAGCTGGAGATAAAAATCAACGCAGACCTTTTCGAGCAAGCCAGCGTAGTAGCTTGCACACTGATAGGCGCCGGAGCATACCACACAATGAATAGGCGTCGTTTTGGAACAGTGTTTATCGACGAGGCGGCTCAGGCTCTCGAGCCGGCATGCTGGGTAGCAATACAGAAAGCCGACCGGGTGATATTGAGCGGCGACCACCAGCAGCTGCCACCTACAGTAAAATGTGCCGAAGCGGCACGCAGAGGATTAGGACGAACCCTGATGCAGCACATTGTCAGAAACAAGCCAGAATGTATACGTCTTCTTGACACCCAATATCGTATGAACGAAGACATCATGCGATTCTCCTCGCAATGGTTTTATGACGGAATGCTTAAAGCGGCTCCGGAAGTCGCACATCAAAGCATAAGCCATATAGACACGCCGCTAACATGGGTAGACACCAGCACTCTCGACTATCAAGAACGGCAAAACAACCATACACCAAGCTTGAGCAACGCCCATGAGGCAAAGCTGCTTGTAGAGACACTGCGCGACTACGTCGACGCTATAGGGATGACAAAAATAATCGATGACAATATTGACTTTGGCATCATATCGCCCTACAGGGCTCAGGTAAGAATACTGCGCCGCATGATACGCAGCCAACGCTATTTGAAGCCAATATTAAAGAAGATAAGCATAAACACTGTAGACGGATTTCAAGGTCAGGAGCGCGATGTCATAATCATCAGCACTGTACGCGACAACGAAAAAGGCAGCATAGGCTTTCTCAACGACCTACGCAGAATGAACGTAGCCATTACAAGATCGAAGATGAAACTTATCGTTGTAGGCAACACTCAAACGTTAAGCCATAACACATTTTACAAACAACTTATCGAAAACTTTGAAGAGTATGGCGAGATCATCACGCCACACCCATTAGAATACACCGAACAACAACCATAAAAACATTGAAAAAAGGAGACAACATAGCCATAATAGCTCCGGCACGACACACCCTGCCAGAAGAGATAGTAGCGACAAAGCAGCTCTTCGAACAGTGGGGATTGAATGTCGTAATTCCCGACGGACTTTTTGAACGGCGCAATCAATTTGCCGGCGACGACAACCACCGGGCAGCCATATTGCAAAAAGTGCTCGACGACGACAGCATCAACGCCATACTATGTGCTCGCGGAGGCTACGGAACGGTGCGCATTGTAGACAAGATAGACTTCACTCATTTTAGCCACCACCCAAAAACAGTTATCGGATATAGCGACATCACCGTGCTACACAGCCACATACATCGGCATTGCCACCTTCCAACGCTTCACGCCACAATGCCTATCAACATCACCCAGCAGGACCTTCTCGCACCATCACCAGCAATAACAAGCCTGCACGACATACTAATGAGTACCAAAGAAACAACCTACAGCATCCCACCCTACCATCTAAACAGATGCGGCAGTGCATGCGGACAAATTGTTGGCGGCAACCTATCAATACTTTACAGCCTTATAGGCAGCACATCCGACATCGACACTGACGGCAAGATACTATTTATAGAAGACCTCGACGAATACCTATACCACATAGACCGCATGATGATAAACCTGAAACGCGGCGGGAAACTCTCAAAAATAAAAGGGCTGATAGTTGGAGGGATGACAGACATGCACGACAACAAGACACCCTTTGGCAAGACGGCGCAGGAAATCATCTACGATGCTGTAGCAGAATACACGTACCCCGTCATCTTTGACGCTCCTTTTGGACATCTTGGCGACAACAACCTCGCCCTGCCACTCGGAGCACCAGCAAGACTTTGCGTAGAGTCCACAAACGTAACGTTATCCATCAACAACCCATTTCTTTAACTTACCAACACAAAATGCTACTTATATACACGCCCAAACTCACCAATAGGATAGGATACACCATCAAAGTAATATTTCATAAGATATTACGCTTCGACTATCTTATCACCACCGACATAGACAAAATAAAATCTCACGACGGTCCGCGCTTGGCCTACTGCAAAGAGCGCATAGACAACATCCCATTCATCTACGCAACCCAATTCCTATTTGAGACAAAAATTGCAGAACAAGAGATCTCGGCAGGAGAATACAACGGACATACAACACTATTTCCAACCACCAACGATAGCGACATCCCCTACGACCCACTCGCCGCCACATTTTACATGCTCTCGCGCTACGAAGAATACCTGCCACACGACAGCGACATCCACAACCGCTACCCAGCCAAAGAAAGCATCGCCTACAAAAAAGGCTTCTTGCTTGACCCCGTTGTGGATATATGGGCCGACGACATAATACAAATCATGCGCCAACACTTCTGTCAATACGAGATGCCAACACGCCAATACAAACTCGTCAATACCATCGACATAGATGCCGCATACAAATACAAGCACAAAGGCCTGCTTCGTACACTAAACGGAATGATGCGCGACTGGACAAGCGAACCTGACAAGACAAAAGTACATCAACGCCTTAAAGTAATACTCAACAAAGAAAGCGACCCCTTCGACACATTCGACTACATCATCTCAGTAAGACACCAACATCCAACCATGAGACTAATATTCTTTGCACTCATGGGCGATTATGGAACCTACGACAAAAGCATTCCATACACAAGCACTGAATTTCAACGACTATTGCAACATCTATACGACTACGCCAAAGTAGGCATTCACCCGTCGTATGAATCATTCAACAAACCAGAACTTGTCAAGACAGAGATAGAGCGGCTGTCCGAGATCATGCACCGACATATTGTACGCAACCGCTTCCATTTTCTCAGAATGAATCTCCCCGACTCGTACCACACGCTTATAGACTGCGACATACAGCACGACTACAGCATGGGCTATGCCGAAGAGCCCGGCTACCGGGCGGGGACCTGCACGCCATACCCATTCTTCGACCTCACCACCAATCAAGAAATGCCACTGACAATACACCCCTTTGCAGCCATGGATACAACATGGATTCACTACAAAAGAGAGAGCATCAACGAGACAAAGAAAATATACCAAAGGCTTCTCGACCAAACCATATCACTCAACGGCACAATGTCATTTCTATGGCACAACCAATACCTGTGCAATGACGACAGTTGCAAAGTTTGGAGAGAACTTTACGAGATGACAGCACAGTCAACCGACAACAAAACAGCGCAACAATGACAAACTACAAAAAAAAGCTTCACCCAATAAAAGCCTTCCTTTTCGACTTTGACGGTGTAATGACCGACGGCAGCGTATGGACGTTATACAACGGCGACACTATAAGAGCAGGAAACATAAAAGACGGCTATGCCTTGCAATATGCAGTAAAACAAGGGTATTATGTAGGCATTATATCCGGAGCCACGTCCCTGAGTATCACCAACAGGATGAAAGCCCTCCAAGCCACACACATATATACCGGCTGCGCCAATAAAATAGAGACCTTCAACACCTTCCTAAACGAGACCAGACTCAAAAAAGAAGAGACCCTGTATATGGGCGACGACATTCCCGACTACGAGATAATGAAAGCCGCTGGCATCGCCACATGCCCCGCCGACGCCGCACAAGAGATAAAAGAGATTTCAGACTACATATCATTATACGCCGGAGGCAAGGGATGTGTAAGAGACATCATAGAACAAACCCTGAGGCTCCACGGCAAATGGTTCAAGACTGACGCCATGATATGGTAAACAATCCAAGCAATGAGTTATACCAAACATATTCGCCAACAACACCAATAAATCATGCCTATGAAACATGCAAACAACGTAATCCTTCTTTTCTTCATATTATTTATAGGTGCACCACTCTTTGCACAATATAGCGACAGCACAGTAATCACGCTAAAAGCGACCTACTATGCCGACCGTTTTGTAGGCAGAAAGACATCAACAGGAGAGATATTCAGCCACGACAAACTCACAGCCGCCCACAAGACAATCAAACTCGGCACCTACGTTGAGGTAACCAACCCCAACAACGGAAAAAAAGTTATCGTCAGAGTCAACGACCGGTGCCCCATAACCGGTATACTCGACATGACACGACGCGGATTAAAAGAGTTAGGCATAAAAGGAACAGGAGCCGTTACCGTTAAAATTCTTGGCACAAACTACACGCCAGCAAAAGACACCGTCAAGACAAACTTTGACGAAGAATATGCTATTGCCAAAACAAACAAAAGAAGCAAACCTGTTAAAGAACGCAAAAAAACACTTACACCGCCAAAAGATAAGCCCGTCGAACATGTGCAGAATAAGGCAAAAGAGCAGACAACAACAAGCAAGCAAAACCCCCAGACAGACAGACACACAAAATACAATATCGAGCTAAACACTGTAAGAAGCGAAGAAGTTGCATTGCAAGAAATCAGCCTTCTGCCAGACATCTACAAAGACAAAATAACATTACAACATAAGGGGAGAAACATTCATATCATACTAAATGTTGACATGGATCAAAACCAGATAGAATCGCTCTTAAACGAGCTCATCATAAGTTTTCCAAGAGCAATAATTATACAACAATGAGAAAAAAAACAGTGCAATAAAAACGAAAAAATAACTTATATCAAAAAAAAAAATTATCTTTGCAAGTCAGTTTATTATACAAAACACATCACAAATAATGCGATGTGAAATTACAAATTATTACAAAACAGATGCTTACAACTAAGCATAATACGTCTAATAAGAAAAAAACATTGCTCAAAACGCTATTTATTGCCGTTTTGACCGTGTGTTTTTCACTCCAAGCAACTGCTCAACAAGAGGCACAGTTTTCGCAATACATGTTCAACAAGCTAAGCTACAACCCGGCATACGCAGGTAGTACAGGTGCAATATGCGCCACCGCCATGTATCGCAGCCAATGGTTGGGGCTAAAGTTAGATAGCCCCGCCGAAGGCAAGGAGGCAGGCTCGCTCCCGACCAACTTTCTCGTAGCATTAGACCTTCCTGTCAAATTCCTTCACGGAGGCTTAGGACTTACAGTATCAGGCGAAGAGATTGGCTATCACAGCAATGTGGGCATTAACCTCGACTACGCATTCCGCATATACTGGGGTGCAGGCACATTGGCGGCAGCCATTGAAGCAAATCTTTTCAGCAGTTCGCTCGCATACTCTCAACTTGTTGGCAGCGATGACTTAACAGGCATTTACAGCAATCCTATCAGCACCTCTTCCAGCGACCCGCTACTTTCAACACGTCAAGATGCGTCAGACATGATGTTTGACATCAGCACAGGCTTGTACTACCAAGTTCCTGGCACCTATTACCTTGGCTTCTCTCTCAAAAACATACTGGGTACCACAAGCGACATACTTAACTACTCCAATGTACGCACGGTATATTTAATGGGCGGATACGACTACACCCTACCCTTCCATCCATCATTCAAACTCAGACCATCGGCACTCGTCAAAACCACCAACTTTGCCTCATGGCAAGTTGACCTTTCATGTTTAGTAGATTATCGCAATGCATTTTGGTTAGGTGCCACCTATCGCGTAAACGATGCTGTATCACTACTTGGTGGCGTAAACTGGGAAAAGCTGAGAGTAGGCTTAGGTTACGACCTAACGACATCTAAGCTTGGATCGTTCAAATCTGGACGTAGCAAAGGCTCCGTTGAGCTATATCTAAGATACTGTTTCAAGATTATTATTCCACAAAAATATCCGTCAGTATACCGCAATACTCGTTACTTATTGTAAGCTACTACGAAACATTAATTGCTTAAAAAACGTAAAACATAAAACAAACCTGCAGATAATAACAAAAAATTGAATATTATGAAAAAGTTGTTCTTTATGCTCATCGCTGCAACAATGTTGCTATACAGTTGCAGCTCATCAGACAGAGGAGAACTTGTAGGCGTACAAGATCGTCCGTACTTTGAAGACATCGACCTTCACGGCATGGTGTTCATCGAACAAGGCAACTACAGCATGGGTGCCGGTACGCAAAACGAGACCTACGGAATAACCTCACAGCCGCGTACAATGCAGATTTCCTCGTTCTTCATGGACGAGACAGAAATCACCAACAACGAGTACAGACAATTTGTCTATTGGGTTACCGACTCCGTCGTTCGCCAGAAGCTCGCCGAAGCAGGCGTTGAAGGTTTCCAAATCGAAGACGAGAGCGGTGATGGTAGTAGCACCATCTTAAACAAAAAGACAAAAATACGTTACGAGAACGAAGATGTCCGCGACGCTCTCAACGACTTATACTATGCAGAGAAAGACCGTTTCTACGGTAAAAAAGAAATCAACGCTGCAAAATTAAACTATTCCTATTATTGGTTCGACTATCGCGAGGCCGCCCAAAAAGACGACAACGCAGAAGTAAAGCCCGAATATAGAGGTACCATGTTCGGCAGCCGTCCACGCGGTCTTAACGATAGAAAGTCATTCATCAAACAGGTTGTCATCAACATCTATCCCGACACCCTGTGCTGGATACACGACTATACCTACAGTTTCAACGACGACTTCTGCCATCAGTACTTCAACAGCAGTGCTTACGACAACTATCCTGTTGTCGGTATTACCTGGAACCAGGCAAGAGCCTTCTGTGTATGGCGTTCTCAATATCTCAACAGCTATCTCACCTCTATTGGATATACCAATATGCATGACTTCCGTCTGCCCACCGAGGCAGAATGGGAATATGCAGCACGCGGTGGCATCTCACAGCAGAGCTACCCATGGGGCGGTCCATACGTACGCAACCCCAATGGCTGTTTCTTAGCCAACTACGAGCCTCTTAAAGGTGCCTACGATGACGATGGCGGTGTGCGTACACTTATGGTAGGACACTATGCACCAAACGATTACGGTCTGTACGACATGGCTGGCAACGTAGCTGAATGGACTTCCGATTCATACAACGAGTCAACCTATCTCGTAGCCAACGCACTTGCACCATCATACCAATACAACGCATCTGACGACGATCCATTGGCAATGAAACGCAAAGTCATTCGTGGCGGTTCCTGGAAAGACCAGAAATATTTCATACAAGTTCAGACTCGCGACTACGAATTCCAAGACACAGCCAAATCGTACATCGGATTCCGTTGCGTACAAACCTATATGGGTCGTGTAAAGGGCGACAACCTCAAAACAGCATCTAACGTCGAATAAGACAATCACAAGGCCTTCGGCAAAACGAGGGAAACGAAGCACACGCCGAAGGCCTTCTTTTGATAATCAACAAAGAACAACGAATATCAAAATAAAACCCCTCAATAAACAATACATCACAATAAGCAAACATTAAAACACTATTATGAGCTGGTTAGACAAACTTGTACGAAGCAAAGGTTACAAAAACTTCATGTCCAAACTTTACGGATGGGGAGCAGCCATCGTTATCGTTGGAGCACTTTTCAAAATCAACCACTGGCCAGGAGGCACCGAGATGCTTATCATCGGTATGGGTACCGAAACTGTTATCTTCATTCTGTCAGCTTTCGAACCACAACATATTGAATGGAACTGGAGTCTTGTTTTCCCACAGTTAGCAGGCATGGCCGACGGACACTCCGCAATAGAAGAAGGAGAGAAGAAAGAAGAGAGTCAAGAAGGAGGAGCAGTACAAACAACAGCGTCTGGAGAAAATCAAAGCGCTGGCAATCAAGCAGCAGTAGCTCACAGCAACGCTCCAAGCAACAAACTTGATCAAATGCTCGAAGATGCCAACATCACACCAGAGCTCATCGAACGCTTGGGCAAAGGTATGGAGACACTCGCTGAAACAGCCAGCAAGATGAACGAGGTGGCCTCCGTTGCCAACACCACCAATCAGTTTGTCAGCAACATGAGTGGAGCAGCCGAAGCAGCCTCACGACTACAGCAGAGCATGAAAGAAGCACCTGACGCAGTCATCACTTTGACCAACATCTACAAAGAGACGGCACAGGCAATGACCAGCACCGACAGCAACTATGCCGAGGAGATGAAAAAAATGTCAGCCAGCTTAGCATCCATCAATGCGATGTATGAGTTGCAACTGAAAAACTCGACCAACCAACTCGCCTCCACCAAAGAGGTTGAAGAAAGAATGCAGACAATGGTCAACGACTTCATCGAGACCACAGAGGCCGTATCGACCTATAAGACGCAAGTCAACGCCTTGTCTCGCAAAGTGTCAGAACTCAACGAGGTATACGGCAAAATGCTTGCAGCAATGCAAACTCGCATCTAATCAAAAAAAAATAGTAACCACAATACAAACCAAAAAGATTAGATATGAGTGCTTCTAACTGTCCGGAAACCCCGAGACAAAAAATGATACAGATGCTGTACCTCGTATATACAGCAATGTTGGCACTCAACGTGTCTGCCGAGGTACTTAACGGATTTGTTACCGTTGGCGATGCCATGAACAAATCCAACACAAGCTTGCAAGAAAAGCTTAACGATAGCTACGAAACATTCCAAAAAGCTCACGAGAACAATCCAGCAAAGACAGACGAAGCTTACAAGAAAGCACAAGAGGTAAAAAAACTTTCCGAAGAGCTGGAATTATACATAGACTCTCTCGAAAGCGGTTTTTTATGCATGTTGCAGAGTTCTGCGACATTAGCATCACACACAACAGAAGGAACAGGCGATAATGCAAAAGTAATAACCACCAAAAGAGACATTCCGCTTCGCAACGATGGACCTGCAAACGAACCGTCCTCGTGGCTGATAGACAGTGCACGCTACGCGCTTGACAACTTTGGTCTTGCCGTCATAGGCAAACCCGACGACAACAACAACGGAACGATATTCTTCCTCAAGAGTAATACCTCGCAAGATTACGACCACCCTGCAGATGATACAAGAGCTATAATACTTAAAAATCGTATCATACAGTACAAAAAGAAACTTAAAGAGATATTAGGCGCAGACTCAGCATCAGTGCCATTAGCTCTCAACGTTGAAGGAGAATATTACAGCTCGCATGCCGGTCACATGGTAAACTGGGAGCAACAAAACTTCAACAACACCATCAGTATCGCCGTCATGGTAGTGTTAGCAAGAATGAAAGCCGAGGTGATGACAGCAGAATACGATGTTGTGAAAATGCTCTACAACAAAATCGGTGCCGATGACTTCAAATTCGACAAAATAGCATACGTTGTAAAACCTACTGGTAGCAGCTACGTTATAAAAGGAGGAAAATACGAAGCCGAAGTGCGTATAGCAGCCTACGATTCACGTACACCATTCTCTGTTACAACAGGAGGTGGGCGCAAGACCAGCGAGGAAGGTGTCGTTATAGTACAAGGAAACACAAGCAGTGCGGGACCACAAAAGATCAAAGGTTCAATCTATGTTTCCAACGATGGTGTAGAGACAGCCTACGACTTTGAAGAAGAATACTATGTAGCCGAGCCTACAGCCGTTGTCGAGCTCACGAAAATGAATGTCGTCTATCCTGGTATCGACAACCCATTAAGTATATCAGCACCCGGACTTGCCGCCAGCGATTTAGATATACGCGTAACCGAGGGACAGGCCACAATAACCCACAAGGTGGGATCGGAATATGAGCTACAGACAAAAGCAAAGGTCGGTTCTAAAATCAAGACCGAAGTAAGAACAAAAGACGGCAGATTGTTAAAGAACAGCGAGTTCCGAGTAAAACCCCTTCCTACGCCTCGCGTAACATTAGGCCCTATCAAGAGCGGAAAACAAATATCCAAGCAGGACTTGGCAGCCGTTGAAAGACTACAACTAACCTACGGACAAGACTTCGCCTACGACATCAAGGCACCTGCGGTAAAAGGGTGGGAGGCATCATCTGGCAACAAGCCATTGGGTACCAGTGCCGACAAGACAGAGTTCTTGAACAACATCAAAAAGCTAAAACCTGGCGAAAAAGTTGAGTTTACAGTTAGATTTAAGAACGAACAGGGAGAAGATGACGAGACTTACGGACGTTTCAAGATAAAGAGATAAGGGACAAATAAAAAACATTAGAGCTTGTAAAAGTTGTAATCAAAAGTAAACAAAACAACAAAATTAAAAGAAATAAAACAATTTAAATACAGAAGTTATGAAAAGACTATTGTTATGCCTAAGTTTGATTGCGATAGCATTCAGCTATGCCGGCGTCAATGCACAAAACATCATTGATTCCGAAGATGAGACCAACTACACCGAGTACTACAAGAAGCACCTCTTCGGAGAACGTAAAGCTATTCCATACGCTTATCTTAGAGAAAACGATGTAGTTTGGGAGACCGCCATTTGGCGCAGCATCGACTTCCGCGAGAAGTTCAACCAGTTCTTCTACTTTCCAACCGACCCTGAAACCAACAACCAAGGACGTATCAACCTTGCTTACGCATTGCTTCATGCATGGAAAGAAGGTGAATTTGAAGCTTACGAAGACGATGAGCTAAAAATCCCGATCACATACGAAAAAGCCACAACAGGCGTATGTCCTACAAGTTATGAAGCCGAGAAAGTACAAGGCGAAGATGGTGAATGGTATGCTACAGGCAAACAGATTGCCCGTACAGAAGAGTTTGTCCTAACCAATATATACAAAATTCAGCTTAAAGAATACTGGTATATAGAGAAACAAGACACACGTCAAAAGGTTAGAATCGTTGGTTTAGCATTACTCTACAATCGCTGCGTAATGCCACGCACTATTAGCAATGACGACGAAGAAGAGGAAGAAGAAGAGGCAACATTAACCTGCGACATGCCATCTATTGCCTGGATACCGATGAACGACATGAAAGTCCGCAACATACTCGTAAAAGCCAACGTCTATGACGAGCGTAACGACAATGCCGAACGAAGCTATGACGACATCTTTATCGACCGCTATTTCGACAGCTATGTCATACGCGAGTCAAACCGTTTCAACCGTACCATCGATTCCTACACCATTGGAGAAGATGCAATACTTCTTTCACAAAAAATTGAAGACCGCATCTTTGACATCGAATCCGACATGTGGGAATACTAAAGATATAGCATAACAATAGCAATTAAAAGAGATCCATAATCGAAGAGAGTCAAGGATGAGTATATTCTTGACTCTCTTTTATTTACCAAGCGTATTGCAACAACAATCTGCAATATAAACCTAACAAAACAAGTTGATTGCACTAAAATATATCAATGCAATTAGACCGAGACATACAAAGGGAAACAATCACTCGTATAGTATTTATACTGGCAATGATTATACCTACCTTCGGTAAAAGCCAGCATTTAGACAATGGAAAAGAAAACTTCTACGAGCGAAAAGTTGTACAAGAGCAAAAACTTGCCAATCCACTACATGTCAGAGAGAGCGATGTAGTATGGAGTACCTTTATATGGAGTACTATAGACTTGCGAATAAAATTCAACCAGCCATTCTACTACCCTACCAACGAAGAAGGCGAGCACGGCAGAAAAAATCTTGCATACACACTTTGGGACGCCATAAAAAATGAAGAGATACCTATATATGAAGACGATGAATGCAAGATACCTATCGACAATCAGATGTTTGTTACTAAGATGACAAAAGGCGACACGATACGCCTACAGGTGGAGGACGAAAACGAAAACTACGAATACCAGACCATAGTAGTACCCAAAGAGTTTTCGAGCGAACAGATAGTGCAGATATATCTCAAAGAGGCATGGTATATCGACAAGCAGAGCACCCAGATGTGGGTACGACCATTAGCATTGGCCTTAGGTATGAACGAATTCAAAGACCATAGCAACGACCACCGCTATGACGATGACGAAGAAGACGAGATAGACGAAGAAGACGACAGCGAGTTTTTGGGAACCCGTATCCTGTTTTGGACGCCTATGCAATGTCCAAGAGTAAGAGTGCTTCTCTCACAACACGAAGCGATGAACGAAAGAAACATAGCCAAGATGCCAACATGGCTATATATAATAGAAGGAAGGTATTTCGAGAGCTATATAACACGAGAGTCCAACCGTTTCAACCGTACAATATCCTCATATCTCATAGGAGAAGACGCTATCTTAGAGTCGATGAGAATAGAAGACAAGCTGCTAAACATCAGCAGCGATATATGGGAATACTAACTAAAAATGTCGTTTATCCCCCCACCTATACAAAAAGGCTCTAAACGTTATGTTTCTTGCTTTTTATTTAAGATTATAACTGTCGGCCAAATCGCAAATCGTATAGTTTAATTCATCGATAGTAAGAAATTAAGACAAAGAGCTGGCGGTTTAGCCACGCCATATTTGCCGTAAGTTCGGCCACCCTTGCCTCCAGCTTTTTTATAATCTCGTCTTTGGACGCATTTTCTGCGCGCAATACGCTATTCTCTTTTTTCAATGCATCCAAGTTTTCCATATCTCTCTTTTTTTGCAAAGATACGAAAAAAAATTGATATACAGGAAATTATTTTGTGTTTTTTTTTATATCACATACTCTTTTCTCTGGGCGCGAAGACGTCTGAGCCGATGTGCAGAATCCTCTACAATAGCCTCCACCATAACAACAAGGTCTCTCCATTCCATCGTGTACGACTTGACATTGTCGTCGTGCTTGGGCATGGCGAAACACCCCGCCTCAAGCCGCTTGACGTACATCACCATTCCGCCGTCTTCGGCATGTATAAGTTTCA
>JAZRVD010000142.1:0-1321 GCA_045598945.1 Bacteroidales bacterium
ACGCATACAGACGGTAAAATATTCAGCCGTCTTATGTTCGATTACAAAGGCACGGCGCCAGCTCCTATAGATTACGAGATCACTTGCGCCAGTGACGTGGGATATTTTGGCATAGTGAGCGATCTGGGCGCCATGCAGTACGGTTTTAAGTCGGAGGTAGACGCTGCACCAGTAGCAAGCTCAATAGACCTTGCAAGGGCTACCAGTGGTAGCGCAGTAAAAAGCCTTATGACGGCAGGCAAAGCTGGTAACTTATCAGACCTTACTTATAAGACGGCATGGCCTGCAGCTACCAGCATAGACGGCGTTAGCTTTATGGCGGCAGGCAGCAGCTTTGGCTCGGCCACAGGCTGGCACGGATACGCAGGCACCCATAACCTAGGCGCTACCAACGCAGCTGCAAACATGCACGTACAGGCTAGGGTGCTTTTTGAGGCGACTAACAAAGCAGACCAGCAGCCGTTATATGACTGCGTCGGCCTTATGGATATATCGCTTAATAGTGGCAGCACCACCGTGGCCGACCTGCTGCTTACAAAGGATACTCTAGGCAATAACCAAGGTAAGGCGTTATGTAGAGTAAGGGGAGTTAGCTATAAAACCATAGAGTACGCCATGAGCGGCAGTGGCGCACCGTTTGCACGCTCGTTTAGCGCTAGGGGCACGCTGGTAAGCGTCACAAAGAACGGCAGCAACCTGTTGTTTAACGTGGCAGGCACAACCTTTAGCGTTAACGTACCAGACCTTAAAACGGTTAAAATTGACAGCGTAACCTTATGGGGCTGCCAGTGGGGTACAACAGCAGTGGTGCCGTATATGGGATACCAGACCCTGTTAGTACGAGCTGACGGTGTAACGGTATACAAAGACGTACCAAACCGTTACGGCAATGGCGATATGTTACAGATAAACGGCGCAGAGCAGCGTCTTTACGTTAACGGCGTACCTAAATACGGCGACGAGATCGTAGGAAGTAATTACTTTAAAACAAAGGCAGGCGCTAACAAAATAGTAGTAACTTGGAGCTCATGGGCGCAGGCCGTGCCTACGATTAAAGCTAGATATAGAGAGGCGTTTTACTAAATGACTAGAATATGTATCTTAGATAACAATAACTATCCAGTGGGTTTTCTGGACAATGACGCCCCACTGGGACTGCATTATTATAATGATAATATGACGGTATACCTTGACGGCGCAGCCAGCATGCTAACCTTTAGCGTTAGAGCAGGACACCCAGACGCAGGCCTGCTGCAGGTGGGCTATAAGCTGTCTTTTGTGTATAAAGGCGTAAGTTATTACTATAACATTGCAGAGACAG